>JAGYMJ010000635.1 GCA_018400625.1 Planctomycetota bacterium | reverse complement strand
CAACTGGTTTATCTGAATGCCCTGTTCAAGAATACCACGTCGGTATTCGATCTGCTCAAGGTCCTGTATCATATCTCAATCCCACCTTTCTTCAAACTCGCCTTCCGTTCTTTGATCTCGCTAATAAACGCCCGAAATTCATTACGCTGGTGAGATTCAAGTTTCTCACCGTCCAGCCAAACTGACTGCAATTTTCGCCAGTCTATATCAGTAACATCATCCCACATTCCCACCTCGTGCAGTTTTGCCTCAAACTTTTTCCGATCTTCATCATTACTGCGTGGATAGGACAGTTTTGTTTTCTCCTGAATCTCGGTATGTTGAGTAGAACCCGTAACAATATCAACCCCATGCTGCCGGGCAAACTCGATCACTTCCTTTTCTATCTCATCTTCTTCGTCCTTGAGCTCATTGATCTGCTCTTGCAATGACTTTCGTTCATTTTGAACCTTAGTCCACCTGTCCACCAGTTTCACTCCGTCGTCTTCGGCATATTCTTTGGGCGTTTTCTTTTCCAGTGATGCTTTGTGTCCCATCGCCGGACACAGCTCCCGATAATCGCACCAATTGCACAGCGCACTCGGATGAGTTTGAAAGTTTCCTACTTCTTCTCCACGTTCTTCAATCCCGTCAATCAGGTCAGTGCAGCCTTGTCTCACCCCTTCGATCTGCTCCGGCGTGCGGGTTGATACAATTTCTTTGCCGAATCGCAGGTAATGCCAGATGAGTTCCACATCTTTCGCATCAGGCCAGGCGTTCTGGATACAGAGCTGATACAGGGCGAGCTGGCGGTCTTCATCGGCATCCTGCTGTGTGGGGAGCCTGGAGTTGGTTTTATAGTCATGTATCTCCATCGTGCCGTCATCCCGTCTTGCCAGCCTGTCGATGAACCCCCGCATCTTGTAATCACCGTGCGGATCCAGACTGGCCGTCACCAGTTTTTCCAGTTCAATGGTTCGGCTGTCGTCAAACGGATAGTACTGGTTGTAATAATCTTCGACGGCCTTGCGACCGACGTTTTTATAATCTTCGGCGGTGAACTCTTCCTTGACGATGCGCACGTCATCATGCCACTTTTTTTCCCAGATATTATCAAAACGCTCAAGTACTTCGTCCAGAGATAACATCCGTCCGTTGAAAAGATATTTGTAAAGATCTTCCAGTGCATCATGACACCGCGTGCCCATAAAGGCTTCAATGCTATCCACCTTCTCTATGTCAGGTTTTTCGATGTATCTGAACCAGTACTGACGCGGGCAATTCTGAAAGGTTGACAGTTTTGAATGCGAATATAGGGGCATATTTATCTCCTGTTGACTTTAGAAACTTTAGCTGATATTATATTCTAATGATTCGAGGTTAAATATTCATTGACTTACATGCTCAGACTCGCCCCTGCATAAGAAGGTGAAAACATATGCCGACAATTTCAATGTTTATGGTATTATCATAAGAATCTATTTTGCTCCGGAGGAGCATCCACCTCCGCATATTCATGCATATTACGCTGAATACAAAGCTTCGGTAGATATTCGAACTGGCGATATTATACAGGGGAACCTACCCAACAAACAAAAAAAACTGGTTACCGCTTGGGTAGCCCTCCATCAAGACGAATTGTTAGCTGATTGGGATTTAGTAATGAACGGCGAACTGCCATTCAAAATTCAACCTCTTCAATAGGTAATAAATAAATGTATCCGGCAATAAAGAAAGTGGTGGCCGGTAAGGACTACCGGCTTCATGTTGAATTCGACAACGGCGAAAGCGGAACTCTTGATATGAGTTCTTTCCTGGATTTTGGTGTTTTTGCGGAACTCAAGGACCCGAATGTTTTCAAACAGGTTCATACGTCTTTCGATACCGTAGAATGGAAGGACGGTATCGATCTGGACCCGGAATTCGTTTACAATAAATGTTGCGCAAGAAATTAGCCTTATAGACGTTTTATTTTAAAAAATCATCATTATTCCCCAGCTACAATCTATGCGTCTCTGCGGTTCAATCCTCATAAAATGCCAGCGTATCCTTCAGCCTTTCCCTGACCATGTCCTTTAGACTCTCCGGTGCCATGACCTTTGCCGACGGGCCGAAACCCATAATCCACATACAAACCTCATCCAGCCATCCAACCGTCATCTTCAGCACCACACTCCCGTCTTTGTTCTCCCTGATCTTTTGATTCGGGTGCCACGTTCTTTCAGCGACATACCGGGCCGCCCAGCCAAAGAACTTTATTTTGACTTCGACCGTCTCAGGACTCTGGCTTGCGCCAAGGCTGTGCTTAAAATATTCGTCCGCATCAAAGTCAATTCCATCCCGGTCAAATTTATCATCAGTAGCCTTAATATCACGGATTCTGCCCACATGAAAGATCGGCACATGGTCGTAGCCGTGCGAACGGCCAACCAGATACCATTCGCCCTTGATGCACCGCATGGCATAGGGATCAACGGTTCTCTCGACGGTCTGATCCGCCCCGAGTTTATAATATGTCATCTCGATGGTGCGGTTTTCCCTGAGCGCTTTGGCAATCACGCCGAACGCCTCCGGATTCGGCGGTGCCACGGCCTCTGTCTCAAATCTCACATCACCGGCAAGGGTGCCGGGGTCGATCTCAATCTCATCGGGGAGCTGAAGGGCAATTTTATTGAAAACCTGCTGGACTTTTGTGGCGATGGGATGGCTGTGCATCCCGCGCAGTGCCCGTTCGGCCAGCACAACGGCAAACAGTTCGCCCTCGCTGACCCTTATTGGCGGCAAAGACCAATCATCTTCACTGTAGTAATAACCTTTTTCAGATGATTCATATTCGATAGGGGCACCCAGGTCCCAGCGCATGAAATGTATGTGGCGTTTGACGGTGCGGTCGGAGAGTTCCAGCATTCCGGCCAGCTTTGGTGCGCTGGGATAATAGCCCCGACGTATTTCACGGTCGATGACGCTGATATGACGCCACTGCACCATGAACTTGCTCGGATATTTCTGTTTCGGTTTTTTCTTTTTCGGTTTACGCATGGGTTTTCTCCCTATAGACGCCATTCAATAATGTGACTTTAACTGTATTATAAATCGTCAAGGGGGTCAAAT
>JAGYMJ010000634.1 GCA_018400625.1 Planctomycetota bacterium | reverse complement strand
GTAGCTCTGAATCGTCATTCCACCGGCACAGGGCACGGTGGAGATGTGCCGCGTGGTTCACTGAATACTGACCGGGAATTAATTTTCATGTCGCAGATACTCATCAATAGCAGCGGCCGCATCTTTGCCCGCTCCCATTGCCTGGATCACCGTCGCCGCGCCGGTGACTATATCGCCGCCGGCAAAGACTCCTTTCAGACTTGTCTGACCGGAGCCCGGCTCTGCGGATATGGTGCCCCAATCCGTCGTTTTGAGCCCGGGAGTGGTCTGCGGCACCAGCGGATGGGGGCGGTTGCCGAAGGCGACGATCACCATGTCCACCGGGATGTCGAATTCCGATCCCTCGACGGGATAAGGGCGTCGGCGTCCATCGTCTCCCGGTTCGCCCAGTTCCATCTTGATACATTCCATACCGCTCACCCAGCCCTGCTGATCACCAAGTATTTTTGTCGCGTTGCATAGCCAGTGGAAGTTGATATTTTCTTCTTTGGCATGTTCAATCTCTTCATCCCTGGCGGGGCTTTCCTGTTCGGAGCGTCGGTAAACGATGCTCACTTCCTCCCCGCCCAAACGTTTCGCCGTGCGCGCAGCGTCCATCGCCACATTCCCGCCGCCGAGGACGGCCACCCGCGGGCGGATGATGACCGGCGTTTCAGCATTTCGGTCGTATGCTCTCATAAGATTGACACGTGTCAGGTACTCGTTGGCGCTCAGCACCCCGTTGAGGTTCTCGCCGGGTGTGCCCACAAAGATGGGTAATCCGGCTCCGCTGCCGACAAAAACGGCGCTGTACCCTTCCTCTAAAAGCTCTTCAACAGTAGCGGTTTGGCCGACAACGAAGTTGGTTTTGATGGTGGCGCCCAGGGAGCGCACAAAATTGACTTCCCGTTGAACGATTTGTTTGGGGAGCCGGAATTGGGGGATGCCGTAAGTGAGCACTCCGCCGGGTTCATGCAGCGCTTCCAGTATCACGGGCTCGTATCCCATCCTGGCGAGTTCGCCCGCAGTGGTGAGGCCTGCGGGGCCGCTGCCGACTATCGCGATTTTTTTGTTTTTCGGCGGGGCCGGGGCGGGTATTTCCACGGCATTTTTTTCCGCCTCGTAATCGGCCGCAAAACGCTCCAGATGGCCGATAGCCACCGGGTCCCCCTTACGTCCAACCACACACATATCCTCACACTGAACCTCCTGCGGGCATACTCTGCCGCAAACAGCGGGGAGGGCATTGTCTGCTTTAATAACACGGCAAGCTTCAATGTAATCACCTTCTTCAATCAGGCTTATAAACCGCGGTATATCAACCCCGACCGGGCATCCGTCAACACATTTGGGTCTGCGGCATTGGAGGCAGCGTTTTGCTTCAGCTTCGGCTTGCTCCGGGCTGAGCCCCATCGGTACTTCGTCAAAATTGCGGATACGTTTTTCCGCCGGCTGTTCGGGCATGGGCTGTCGAGGGATATCTTTTGACTTTTCGGCCTCCTGAGCGGCTTCTAATTTTGCCTTGAGCAGTGTGGTATGAGCTTCATCGCATTTATGTGCCGACTCGTATTGGGGCAGGAAGCGGGTTTTAGAGTCGCCATCATATTGTTTCAGCCGCTGCATTAATTCCTTAAAATCGACCTGGTGACCGTCGAATTCAGGCCCATCGACACACGCGAACTTGGTATCTTCCCCGACAGTAACACGGCAGCCGCCGCACATACCGGTTCCGTCCACCATTATGGGGTTGAGGCTGACGATCGTTTTAATTCCATAAGGGCGGGTCAGTTCGGATACGGCTTCCATGAGGGGGACGGGGCCGACCGCGTACACGGCGTCGGGCAGGTTGCCGTTTTCGAGCATCGGCTTGAGAACATCGGTTGGAAAACCTTTGTGCCCCTTCGAGCCGTCATCGGTAGCCAACATCAGTTCATCACAAATACGGCTCAGTTCATCTTCAAGTATGAGCATACTTTCAGTCCGTGCGCTGATGATGCCCGTAAGTTTCCCTGAAGTGACGCGAAGCGCTTCGATGATGGGTTGTATAAGGGCTATTCCAAGCCCGCCACCTATGCAAACCACATGGTTGTAGCTGTCCAGTTCGGTAGGTTTTCCGAGCGGGCCGACCAGATCGGGAATTTCATCTCCGGTTTCAAAATCGGCGAGTTTTTTAGTACTTTGCCCAATAGCCTGAAATATAAGTGTTATTGAAAGTAGCTCGGGATCAGAACCGGCGATAGTAAGTGGAATACGTTCGCCTTTTTCAGAGACCCGCAAGACAATAAACTGTCCGGTTTTTCGCTTCTGAGCTATTTTAGGGGCTCTTACCTGTATCTTATAAGTATCGGGAGCCAGCTTGACCTTAGATAGTATTTCATTCATTTCAGTTTGTATCCAATGAAGAGAGATTAACGGTCAATGACCGAATTGTAACAGGTTTCCTGTCGGAACAGATCCAGAAGTTGTTTTGTGATGTTACCGGGGGTTCCGTCACCGATCTGACGGCTGTCAATTTTTACGACGGGGATAACTTCGGCGGCGGTACCGGTCAGGAAACATTCATCCGCGATATAGAGATCAAACCTTGTAAGCTGCTGTTCTTTGACGGGTAGGGAAGCGGTTTGGGCCAGGTCCATTACGACTTGCCTTGTGATACCTTCTAATATCCCGGCTTCAGGTGGGGGGGTGACCAGAGTCCCGTTTTTTACGATAAAAAGGTTATCTCCGGTGCATTCAGCGACATAGCCTTCGCTGTTCAGCATAATGGCTTCAACGACACCGGCCTGTTTAGCTTCGATTTTCGCCATAATATTATTCAGGTAGTTGAGCGATTTTATCTTAGGGCTCAAAGCGCTATGAGCTGTTCGGGCGGTAGGGACGGTTATAACCTCCAGTCCATTTTCGTACATTTCCTTTGGGTACAGGCAGATGGAGTCAGTAATAATAATAACTTGCGGGTCCGGGCATTTCGTCGGGTCCAGCCCAAGGGTGCCGACACCGCGTGTGATCACTACCCGTATATAGGCATCCGAGAGGTTATTGACATCGAGGGTATTTTCAATAGCTTCATGGAGTTCCTTTTTTGTTAGGGGGATTTCGAGCGCAATGCCTTTGGCTGAATTAAACAGTCTTTCTATATGCTCCATACATCGGAAAATTTTGCCGTTATATGCGCGTATGCCCTCAAAGACGCCATCTCCGTAGAGCAGTCCGTGGTCATAGACTGAAATAGATGCGTGCTTCTTCTCCTTCATTTCTCCGCTTACATATACTTTTAATCCCAATTTACTCTCCTGTAATAATCCACAGTTAAAATTTATTTATTTAAGGATAATAAAAAAAACCTTTTGCGGCAAATACATTTGAACTATTCAGCAAAGAGAGATACCTTATCTTGTTTTTCTTCGGGCTGCCGGTTAAAAAAACGCTTAACAAACGGATGTTGGCTATTTTTTATTTCTTCGGCGGTTCCCTCTTCTAAAACAATTCCTTCATGGAAGATTGCTATTGTATCTGCAACGTGCATACAGCTTAAAATATCATGCGCAACGATTATCATCGTTGCATCATAAACTTCTCTGATATGCAGAATAAGTTCATCGATTTCGGCCGCAATAATTGGATCAAGCCCCGTTGTCGGTTCGTCTAAAATTATAAGTTTAGGACCCATAATCAGCGCTCTGGCAAGTGCCGCCCGTCTGCTCATACCGCCACTGAGTTCGGAGGGCATCAGGTGCTGCACGTCCCGAAGTTCAACCTGGTCCAGTATCATTTTAACCATTATACGGATGACTGGTTCCGCCAGGTGAGTATGCTCTCTGAGCGGGAATGCAACATTGTCGCCGATGGTCATACTGTTGAACAGGGCGCCGTTTTGGAAGAGTACACCGACCGAGCGGCAAAAATGCCTGTATTGGCCTTCATTCATGGAAGCCATTTCAAGCTTATCTATTCTTATCGAACCGCTTAATGGCTTTTCCAATCCCATAAGATGTCGCAAAAAAGTTGTTTTACCGCATCCGCTCTGCCCCATTATAGCGAGAATCTCACCTTGTTCGACCTGGAGGTTGATCCCGTTAAGAATTTTGGCGCCGTCATATCCGCCAACAAGGTTCCGGACCTCGATCATTGTATGTGTTTACTCCTTACATAAAAGGGGAAATAGTACTTAAATTTTTCATGTTACTTTTGATCCTGAGGCGACGGGTTGATCAGGTGTGATCAGAGACACCGTATCACCATCCTGGACAGCCAACAGCATGCCCTGGCTTTCAACTCCTCTTAATTTTGCCGGTTCGAGGTTGGCCACAACGATCACCGACATTCCTTCCAAATGAGAAATATCATAGTGTCCCTTTAATCCTGCTACAAGAGTTCGGGGTTTCTCCTCCCCGGTATCAACTTTCAATATCAAAAGCTTGTCGGCGTTAGGATGATCTTCTGCAGATAATATCTTTCCTGTTACCAGTTCCAGTTTGCCGAATTCTTCAAATGTAATCATAAATGGACTCCTAAATAAAAGCAATGATTCACTAAAAATATGCGTTCCGATTGTACTTCATGCTACTATAACCCAAGTAAATTTACAAATGAAAAACGCTTTCTTTTCAATTTAAAGACGGGACATAAACTTGACGCTAAAAGTTGTGGCATATACAATATGGGAAGGGATTTGTTCAATAGGAGTCAAAATTTCGTTTCGAATTCAAAAATATGGCTGGAAAAAGTTTTTCAGAGAACATAAAAAGGGCGTTTTTAACGGGCCTTGCTGCTTTATTTCCCATCCTCATCACTGTCTTTCTGCTCACCTGGTTATATGCGCAGATGGATAACCTGCTGGGCAGTAAAGTTAATGTTATATTCAAAAGGACGCTGACTCAGCATGAGAAATTTTTTGTCATGACATTTCCGTCAGCACCGGAAGAAGCGGCCGTTAGTTCTGAAGCGAGGGGCGAATACGTCGAGGAGGAATATCCCGAGTTTATAGGCGGTTTGTTTGGGATTGCAGGTATGGTTTTGGCCGTGCTCCTCATGGGTCTTTTTCTCAGAGGTTATCTGGGTTCTAAGATGGTTAATAAAATTGATGGTTTTTTTGAGAAATTTCCGGTCGTTAAGGGGATTTACCCGCATGCCCGTCAGGTGGCTGACTTTCTGTTCGGCAGCACGGGTAAAATGGAGTTTAAGCGGGTTGTGGCCGTGCAGTATCCCCGTAAAGGAATATATTCAATGGGACTTTTAACCGGATATGGCCTGGACAGTGTTCAAGAACATGCAGGGCAGAATTTGATTTCAGTATTCATACCCAACTCCCCCGCACCGCTAACCGGCTTTGTTATAATGGTTCCGAAAAGTGAGATAATCAGTCTGGAGATGCGCGTCGAAGACGCGATCAGATTTTGTGTTACGGCGGGAATGATCGGGGGGAGTCGCGACAAAATAGAAGAGAAACTTGATATGATGGAGAAAAAGGAAGAAGGCTTAATGGAGAATGGGTCTGAAGAGTGATCAACGCGTATTATAGTTTTGTGAAGCATAATCGTATAAGAATAAATCTTAATTAACCCTTAGTAAATGGAGGTGAAAGTTGGATAACGTTACCATAAGTGCACGCCATATGGACCTGACTGATGCGATGAAAAATCATATAAATGAGCGGATAGAAAAACTTCCCCGTTTCGATGATCATATAATAAGCATAGAAGTGGTCCTTGATGAGGATGCCGGCCGGGAAAAAGTAGAGATAATTGCCAAATGCCACCACGAGGTCTTGGTAACAAAATCTAATGGGCACGACCTTTATGCAGCCATTGATGAGGCTTTCGACAGGCTTGAAAGACGTGTTGCCAAGCTGCACGATAAGTTGGTTGAGAAAAGACGAAAAAAATAAAGTAATGGGTCAATAACCTTTTTTATTAATTCAGGGATGGCGAAACATATGGAACTGTTTGAAAATTTCACAAAAGAGCATGTATGTATGGATATGGGCGCAGTTGACCGCGATGATGCGCTCCATGAAATACTTGACTTGTTCGTTAAGTCGGGTCGTATAAAAGAAGAAGGTGTAGAACCTATCTTGCTTGAATTGGTCAGGCGAGAAACGTTAGGCACTACTGCTATAGGGCGTTCTATGGCCCTGCCACATGCCAGGCTGGAAGCGGTGGGAGAACTCAGCATCGCTTTGGGGTTAAGCAAAGAGGGTATAGCATTCCATGCGCTCGACGGTCTCCCCGTGAACGCGATATTTTTGGTCATAGGTCCTAAATCAGATTCTGAAGGGTATATACAGGCAATGAAAACGGTGAGCAATATGAGTCAGTCGGAAGATTTTCGGCGTTTTCTCTTCAAAGCACGCTCTGGGGCAGAAGTCGCCGACCTGGTTCGTGAAATGGGCGGCAAGATGGGCTGAAATCCTCAACCCATCCCAAGCTTGTGCTTAACTTAATATGAATATCCTGAACATGTTATGTCTTTTCATGTTCTCTTCATAGAAAGATTTGTATTTTTTGATGATTTTACAATTCAACATTTTCTAAAACATAATCGCAATTTTCTTTGTTCCCGCAACGAGAGACATACAACATGGGTTCTAACCAAAAATACACTTGTGAATTGAGCATTAATAATCCCCTTGGGTTCCATGTGCGACCTGTACAGAGGTTTGCTGAATTTGCTCAAGTCTTTCAATCGGATATTCACGTGGAGATTGATGGCCGGGAAGTTAACGGCAAAAGCGTTATGGGCCTTATGAGCCTTGGAGGACGGTGTGGAGCAAAGATGAAAGTCACTTCATGTGGCGAAGACGCCCGGCAGGCTCGGGATGTTTTACGTTATTTGGTAAGGGAAGATTTTTTCGTTGAAGATGAGCTCGACCCTGAAGAAAATCCACGCCGCCATATTGAACGTCTTAAGGAACTGTCATCTTTTTTTGAATCCAGGATAAAGCTTTTATTCGATGGAGAAGAATTGGATTTAGAGTACGATAAGGATTTTGATTTGCTGGATTTTTCTCCGACGACAGATGTGGAATTTAGTGCTGAAGGGGAGGATGCAGAGCAAGCTTCGAAAATGTTGCAGCTATTGGTTAAGTATAAATTTTATGTTGAAGATGCGATGAACGTCGCTTCTGATTAAAAGGATGATTTATCATGGATATTCGTCAGGGTATTCCCGTTTCTACCGGGATCACAATTGGAGAAGTTTTTTTACTTGAAGCCGAGGGTGTGCGCATTCCTTCCCATTTTATACCGGAGGGGGAAGAAGAGCACGAAGTTGAAAGATTGGAAAAAGCCTTTAACAATGCGCTCGCGGAGCTGGAAGGGCTTGCGGATGAATTGCGCAAGAAGGCGGGGCAGAAGATCGCTGAGATTTTTGTTGCCCATGCAGGTATGCTCGGTGATGAGTCATTCCGCCAGGAATTTTTTGAAAGGATACAGAAAAAAAATTATACTGCTGAATTTGCTGTTGCGCGTACGATGCGCCATTGGCGCAAGCTTTTCCAGGCGGATGATTTTTTAGCTCCGCGCGTCGCTGACCTGGAAGACCTCGAAAGGCGCCTGTTAAAACACCTCCTGGGGCAAAAACGTGAAGAACTCTCCAGTCTGCAGAAGGAAGTCATCCTGGTGGCCCATGATCTCAGCCCGAGCCAGATTGCTTCCATGGACACCGATAAGGTCAAAGGGTTTGCTACCAACGCCGGCGGCCCTACCAGCCATGCCGGAATCATCGCATCAGCCTTAGGAATCCCGGCGGTAGTGGGTTTAGGGTCGATAACAAATGATGTGACCGGCGGCGATACCATTATCATTGACGGCGGCAGGGGATTGGTGACTATCGAGCCCGATGAGGAAACATGCCAACGATATTCCATGCGGCGCCAGGAAGTGCTGGAGTCGGATCAGGTCTTGCGGCGGGAGCTTAAGGACTTGCCCTCCGAGACGAAAGACGGCCTGAAGGTTTCTTTGATGGCGAATATCGAGTCGCCGAAAGAAGTCGCCAAGGCAATAGAATACGGTGCGGATGGTATCGGATTATATCGCACGGAATTTCTTTATGTCGGTTCGAAATCACAAGAAGCCCCCAATGCCAATAATCATTTCCGTGCATATATGGATGCCTTGAACGACCTTGACGGGCGCCCAATGATAATACGAACACTTGACCTGGGGGCCGATAAATTTTCTATGTCGGATAATGTTGTGAAAGAACGCAACCCCTTCCTGGGGCTGCGGTCCCTGCGCTATTGCCTTAAAAACCCTGAGGTTTTCGAGGAACAGCTCCGCGCCATTCTGCGTGCCAGCGCGTACGGAAATGTGAGCCTGATGTTTCCGTTGGTTAGCGGGCTTGAAGAACTGCAGGCGGCTAAGGAGATTTTAAATGACGTGAAGAAACAAATGGACGACAACGGCGACGAATATGATCCGGATCTGCCGGTCGGGATAATGATCGAGTTGCCCAGCGCCGTAATGAATGCGGATGTGCTGGCCCAGCATAGTGATTTTTTCAGTATTGGTACCAACGACCTGATACAGTACACCCTGGCGGTGGATCGGGGGAATGAACATGTGGCTGATTTATACAGACCTGAGCATCCGGCGGTACTGAAATTAATAAAAATGGCCGTCGAAGCGGCGAATAATGCGGGGATACCCATAAGTGTCTGTGGAGAGATGGCCAGCGTAGTGCTTTATACTGTTCTGCTGATAGGCCTTGGAGTGCATAGGCTCAGCCTCGCCCCCCCCCAATTAATCCCGGAGGTAAAGAAAATTATTCGTTCCATAGATCAAGCGGACGCTGAGGAACTGGCCAAGCAGGTTTTGAGCGCGGGCGGTCCCGAGAAAGCACGTGAAGTTCTGTTGGATGCCAATAGGCAATTAATGAAAGATAAAGGCATCGCCCCTCCCATTTAATTCGGCATAAAATGATATGAAATCCCGGCAGAGTAATGTAATAGTATTGATCATCATAATGTTACTATCCAATGCCGGATGTCGCCGGGAAGGACTCACCCCCGTACAGGTGGAAGCCAGCAGTGCTAAAGAAGAACCGGCCTGGTTGTTTGAGCCCCCGGGCTACGCAGAATTCGAAGGCCAAACCGTCGTAAGAGCCGTAGGAGTCGGTTATGAATCTGTTGATTATAAAAGCAGGGTAGAGAACGCCCTGAAAGGCGCGAAGCGACGTCTGAAGGAAGAAATACTCTCGACCAATACCCAAATGGGCGAAGAAATTGTTGACCATTTAAGCCCACCGGAATATCTCAGCCGCATTTTCCACGAAGTTGTCAAAGATTCGGCAAAACATGTCGCAGAAAAAATGTCTGAAGAGGCAGAACAAATCTCCCGTTTCGAGTCCATGCTGAGACGAGAAGTGTTTTTTGAGCTGGCCGTGCCTCTCGACAAAATCACCTTTTATTATCACTCTGTATTCAGAAAAAAACTCAAGGAAAAATTGATTGAAAAACTGGAGTCGGAAGAGGTCGATGTGTACCTGCAAAGATTTGACGACGCCATACTCCGGATGTAAGGGAAATATGCATTCCAACCGGGAAAACGGACATTGTGTCCGCGTAAGTCCTCAGTGAAACCCGTAGCATCCCCACCGTGCCTTGTGCCGGTGG
>JAGYMJ010000633.1 GCA_018400625.1 Planctomycetota bacterium | reverse complement strand
AGCAGCGAGGCGGTTCCCCCGAAGATACCGTGCGCCGCGAGCACCTCATCGCCGCTTTTCAACAGGCCGACGGCGACCGACGAGATAGCGGCCATACCACTGGCAGTGGCGATGCAGCCGATCCCGTCTTCAAGCTGTGCCAGGCGCGTTTCGAGTGCGGAGGTGGTCGGGTTGCCCAGACGGCTGTAAATAAATCCCGGATCCTTGCCGGCGAAAACATCCGCAAGCTCTTCGGCCGTGTCGTAGGCGAAAGCCGTTGACTGGCAGATCACCGGGGCTGTGGGCGTCGGGCCGCCACTGCTGAGTCCGCTATGGATTGATTGTGTATCTTTTCTCACAGGTAATACTCCAGAAGATATTGTTTTTCCGGCAGCCGGAGGGGCCGATCAACGGGATTCACTGAGGACTTACTCAGGAATCAAGTCACTATAAATCCTGTATATCTAATAGGAATTATAACTGAAAAGCTATTTTTCGTCAAATGAAGACACTATCATTTATTCAAAAGTTCTTTTCATTTGTTGGTTGCGTGACGTTACCGGATAAGGTAAGATGTAAGTATTCAATGAACGCAAGTACTCAGGGCGCCACGTTGATTCCGGAATTTCTGGCATTGGGCTGTTCCAGTGGTAACGGACGGGGTTTATTGATTTTTTACCAATGAAGCACATGTTTCATTTCAACTTGATTAACAAATATGACAAAATTATATATTGATGACCAACAGGTCCGTGTGCCCGAGGGATCGACTATTCTTGAGGCTGCCGAGGCCGTAGGCATCGCGATACCTACTCTGTGTTTCCTTCAACCCTATGAAGCATCAACGAGTTGTATGGTGTGTTCGGTTCGTTTGGTCGGCACCGGCGCGATTGTGCCCGCTTGTGGGTGCGTTGTTGAAGAAGGTATGGCCGTTGATACAAAATCGGAAACCGTGATAAAGGCACGCCGTTCGGCGCTGGAATTGCTGCTCAGCGATCATCTCGGAGATTGCGTCGCTCCCTGCCGGCGTGCGTGTCCGGCGGGAATGGACATACCGAAGATGATAAGCTGCATCGCCGCCGGGGAAAATGACCGGGCCTTAAAGGCTGTTCTTCAGGACATCGCGTTGCCGGCCGTGCTGGGCAGGATCTGTGACGCGCCCTGCGAGAAAGCATGCCGTCGCGCCCAGATAGATGAACCCGTCTCCATATGTCATTTGAAAAGATTTGTCGCCGACTGCGGCCTGAAGGCTGAGCCGTCATGGCTTCCGGAATCCAAGGGGGCCTCCGGGGAAAAAGTCGCTGTCGTCGGCGCCGGACCCGCCGGGCTGGCGGCCGCATTTTATCTGCGCCGCAACGGATATTCAGCAACTGTTTTTGATGAGAATGATGAACCGGGAGGTATGCTGCGTTACGGAATTGGCGCTGAAATTCTTCTAAGCGAGGCTTTGGAGGCGGATGTAAGGAGAATTATCTCAACCGGTATCGAATTTGTCAATAGTACGCGTGTAAGCGAAGATATTCCTTTTGAGGGCTTGCAAAATGACTACGATGCTGTTTTTATCGCCGTCGGCTGCGCCTCGGACGGGAAGGATAGCCTTTTTGGATTGCCGGTGAGTAAAAAAGTTTTAGAAGTGAAGAAATATACCTATGAAACCGCAATACCGGGGGTCTTTGCCGGGGGCGATATCGTGCGAAACCGCCGGTCAACCGTCCGTTCGGCCGCCGACGGTAAAGAAGCTGCCGCTGTGATTGACCGGTATTTAAGCGGCCGGCCCCTTGCGGGGCGAGCCAGGCGGTTCAACAGCCGGTTTGGCCGTTTGAAATGCGGGGAACAGGATCCGGCCGTTTTCGGGGCCGTTAACGAAGGGAAAAGGGCAGAGGTCATCAATGGATCCGGTCTGACTCCCGATCAGGCTCTGAAAGAATCGCAGCGTTGCCTGCACTGTGAATGTCTGAAAGCGGACGACTGTAAACTTCGGGATCTTTGCGAACAATATGATGTTCGGGCGGGCCGGTACAGAGAACCCGCATCGCCCAGAGAATTGTTTGTTCGAAATGCCGAGAATGATGTGATTGTGTATGAGCCGGGCAAATGCATTTCATGCGGTCTTTGTGTGCAGATAGCCGAAGAAGCCGGCGAAGAGGTAGGTCTGGGTTTTATAGGCAGGGGCTTCCACGTGCGTGTGGAACCCCCTTTTGGAAGGACGATGGACGTCGCGTTACGCGCTTGCGCCGAGAAGTGTGCGAGCTGCTGTCCAACAGGCGCCATGGCAATAAAAGGAAAAGTATCAATTTAGTTAATTATGGAGATCTTCAGTATGAAAAAACATGGGATTCGTTGGGGCTTTGAAAGTTTAAGTATTTGTATTGTTTTGTGGTTGCTTGCTGGTGCTGTTGCGGCATCGGATTGGCCCTGTTTCCGGGGGCCTGATCGAACCGGTGTTGTGGACGGTGTTGAGGCGTTGGAAAATGGGGAAAATCTGGACATGGAAACAATCTGGCAGGAGTCCCTTGGCTTTGGTTTTACAGCTTTCGCTGTCAGCGACGGCAAAGCGTTTGTCATGGGCAATGTCGATGACCGTGACATACTGTATTGTTTTGATGCGCATAACGGCGACTTGATCTGGAAAGAGTCCTATAGCGAAAAACGTTGGCCCAGGAGCTACGAGGGCGGGCCCAATGCCTCGCCCGTTGTTCATGAAGGCCGGGTCTATACACTCAGCAAAACGGGCAAAGCGTTTGCCCGCAATGTGGATGACGGATCGGTCATCTGGAATCTGGATATTCGCGACACCTACGGGATAGGGACCCCAAAATGGGGGATTTCCGGTTCCCCGCTCATTGTTGACGATTTGGTGGTGTTTAATGTTGGTTCGAATGGTATGGCTTTTGACAGAGTGAGCGGTGAGAAAAAATGGGGACAGGAAACCGGCACGGGCGCCTACGCGACGCCCGTCAGGTTCGAACGGGGCGGAGAGACCATCCTTGCCATGTTTCTCAGGAAGGAACTCGCCCTCCTGGAACCGGATACCGGGCGGATTATCACCCGGTTCCCGTGGGAGACGAACAATGATGTCAACGCTTCCGACCCTATTGTGTTCGGGAACAACATTTTTATATCGTCCGGATATAACAAGGGCTGCGCACTCCTTGAAATCGAGAACTCCGGTTTGTCGGAAATCTGGAGCAACAGAAATATCCGCACACAGATGAATGGATGCGTTTTATTTGAGGGGAACCTCTACGGTTTTGACGACAGCCGCGAACTCAGGTGCCTGGATTTCCATACCGGTGAGGTTAAGTGGAGTCAGGGGGGGCTTGGAAAGGGGACTCTTTTCATTGCCGGCGGCCATCTTATAATTCTCAGTGAACGGGGGAATCTGGTCATAGCGGAAGCCACGCCGGAAGGATACAATAAGCTTGCTGAGAAACAAATCCTTGGCGGCAGATGCTGGACGATGCCGATTATGGCCGGAGGGCGTATTTATGCCCGGAATGCAGCCGGCGATGCGGTTTGCGTGGAAATTAAAGAGGCTGCCGTCGATGCTGATTGAAAGTAAGTCCTCAGTGTACCATGTTGTTCCCCTACCGTGCCCTGTGCCGGTGGGACGATGATTAATATTTTATTTGTGATTTTCTTGCTTTTTTGGCAAAAAGTTGCTGGTTGAGACATTGGCTTCTCTTCAACCTGCGCAAGAGCAGTTGTTCACGGACAACAAACAGCAATCGAAAAAAAAGAGGTATAATCGATGAATACTCCGCGGGAAATTATTTTTTCCAACTTAAATCATAGTGATCCCCCACGCCCGGGAATGACTTTTAACCGTAATCGCATCAACGATTTTTGCAGGGGCGGACTCAGTGACGGCCTTCATTACGAACAAAAAAGGTGGATTGAAGGTAAAATGGAATACTACGACGATCAATGGGGCAATATCTGGAAGCGCATGAAGGACGGCTGCAACAAGGGAGAAGTTCACAAACCGGTGATTGATGACTGGAGTAAGCTGGACGATCTCGAAGAACCGGAATTTGACATCGAAAAGGGCGCGGCACAAGCCAGAAAAACCTTCGAAGATGATCAGGAGGACCGGTTTAAGGTCGTGGGAGTCGGCGGCTGGGTTTTCAATGACGCCCGCTATCTGCGCAAAATGGAAGTGTATTTTTTGGATATGGCAATGTATCCGGAAGAATTGCATCGGCTGCACGCCCTTATCGGTCAATACTATGAAAAACGTATCCATGCGGCCGGCAAATCCGGTGCAGACGCCATAATGATGGGTGAAGACATGGGAACCCAGCAAGGACTGCTTTTTTCCCCTGAAATGTTCCGTCAGTACTTCAAAAAACTCTATACTGATCTTCTTGGAATCGCCAAAGACTATGGCATGAAAGTGCTTATGCACTCTTGTGGGAGCAATTGGGAGATTGTCGATGATCTGATCGATGTTGGTATCGACTGCTTTCAGTTCGACCAACCGATGGTCTATGACATGCATTTATTGGCGGAGAAGTTCAGACGCCGAAAAGCTTCTTTGTGGAGCCCGGTCGATATCCAGCGGGTATTGCCGACGGGCGACCGGCAATATATTGAAGAGCAGACGGAAAGGATGTGCGAGATTTTTGATGGCATGCTGATTGTAAAAAATTATGCCGATCTGCCGGGTATAGGAGTCAAGCAAGAATGGGATGACTGGGCTTACAATACCGTATGCCGCCGCTATGGCCTGGAGGAGTTCAGTAAGCCCTTAGCGGATCCATTTGTAGTGCAGAAAGTAAGTCCTCAGTGAAACCCGTAGCATCCCCACCGTGCCTTGTGCCGGTGG
>JAGYMJ010000632.1 GCA_018400625.1 Planctomycetota bacterium | reverse complement strand
CCGGCACAGGGCACGGTGGTGATGTTACGGGGTTCACTGAGGACTTACGTTAAATGATCAGAATCGCCATCGCAAGGCTGAATAGATGTTGGAGTTGCGCTGGAACTGGTTGAAAAAAGTATGGGCATCCTGTCCGGTGAAAACATTGGCGCCCCCCTCAATCATCCAGTTGTCAGTGATCTGATAAGTTGCTTTGGGACGTAAATAAGCATCGTGGTCCGAAGGCGAGTAAAAGGTGAAAAGCGACAGTTCCAGGTTCTGGCGCATCAGCATCTGAGTCAGACGGAGCGTAATAACATGCCGGACGCGATCACGCGCCCTGTCATCATTGCCGAAAGAATCTTTGTAATTGCTGTAATTTTCCATGAATTCAATATAATACTGCACCCCCGCCGTCAAATCCGGCACGACCTCCCGCGCATATCCAAGGAGCCAACGCCATTCACTGTTGCGAACCATCGGATCCTTTCCACGATTATCCTCCCGGGAGTCATAGTAGGCCACTTCGGTGTTGCCGATCCCGTTGAAGATACTCTGCCGCGCGCTCGCCCCATAGACCGACAGACGCGGAAACGTCGCGCGTCGGCTCCGGGGGTCCATCCCGGCGGGGCTTTTCCAGAATCCGCTGTAGAAATATCCCGCCAGTTCCAGGCCCTGAATGTTGCGGTGCAGACGCGCTGCGATCTCTTCGTCATGCAGCCACCGGTCACGGTCGATCACTTCAACCCGGTTGTCGCGCCCCGCTCGCGACCCCAAATTTTCATTCCAGTAAGATATACGGCGACCGTCAATAAAGCGGTCGGGGTTGAAACGCGGCGTGTAAACAATTTCCAGGTTGCCCATATCACCATACATAGAGGCCCTGAGGGCATCGGAAGGCGCTTTGAGATACTCCACATCACGTCCGATAAAAAAGGCCCGCCAATCTTTAGGGAACAGATCGTTGAGAAAAAGCAGGTCGCCCGTGCCCCAGCTCACCACCTGCCGGCCGGCACGGATATCCATAAAATCCAACGGCGTAAAAACAACGTTGGCCTGACGCAAATCGATCCACCCTTGCCCCTCGCGGGCCTTAATGCTGTGTTCATCGAGTACCGGATCATAGACGAAGTCCGATACGACCCGCAGGCGTGTATTACCGATGAAGCGTTCCGCATCGAGCTGGGTGCGCAGTTCGCCCAGCGAAACATCACTCTGCCGGCGATCGCGCTGCGTGCGCACACCAAACCGTCCGTCCACATAGCCGCGAAGTCTGAACGGCAGGCGAGCGCGCAGAGACAACTCCGGGGGATATTCAGGGGCGGGTTTTTCCTCTTCATCCTCCCTTCCATCCTCAAGGCCGGGCGGCAGGTCGGGCCCCTCTTCCGGCGCATCCGGCGCCAATCCCTCCGGAAGGGCCGGTTCCTCATCCCCCTCTTCTTCCTCCTCCAGGCCCGGCGGCAGAGCGGGTTCGACGGCAAGGACAATAGACGGCACAAATCCAGCAAAAAAAAGGGCTAAGAATGCCAGAAAGCTTTTCATTGCAGATACTCCCTTGGTGGGCGTCGCAGATAGCGTTCGGTAAAGATATTATCCGGAATATCCAGATCATACTCGACTTTATCATAATCCAGCACCGTATGTCCGCCGGCGTTTAAATCCTCCATCCGCGCCTCGACAACGGTACGATACCCATCAATCATATCAACGCCCAGCACCGTATAGCGGCGATACATCTCCCCTTCGCTGTCGAAGTAAGCAGTCTGAACGGGGACGAATGTCTCTTTATGTATCCACATTTTATAATGATTAAATTCGACCATATCAGGGTCTTTCGGCGTGTTTCTCAACACATAATACGTCCCGGTCGTCTCGGCGAGTTCATGGTTGTCGTCGGCCGGGTTACGGCCGGAAACGTCCTCATAGAAAAAGTGCGAGCCGACAAAGCTGTTCCTTTTATCGGCGGCCGATATGCGGCGCACAACATCGAGCGCGGGCAGATAGAGCCATCGATCGTCCTCCTCGCCGCGTACAGCATTTTTCCAGACCAGAAATACTGTCTCCTCCCAGTCGGTGGGTTCATGGAAATAAACATAATATTTTTGATCGCCCATGTATTCTTCCGGGCTGTATTCATCCACCGATTCTTCCGGCGGCGGATCGTTCTTTCTCAAAATCGTGAATCGTCGCCGACGCTCCCGCTTCTGGGCATCAACGATGGTCATCGTTACCTCCGCCCGGCCATCGCGGCCCTGATAATAGGCGACCTGGTTGGTGTTATCGACGATTTCCTCGACGGTTATCTGATCATCATCGGCAAGAGCCATTCCGCAGAACAAGAACACAGCGGCCAAAAACAAAAACTGATTCCTGAGACCTCTGACAAAGAGAGATTGTTTCAAATTATTCGGCATCGTTATGTTCCTCCTCGATAAAAGTTTCTTTAATCCGGGACTCATCTTTCGAAAAAAACGCGCATGCTGCAAGCAGAACTATTATAACAACCAGACTGATCCATGTTAAAGAACTCCATCCGATACGGAAAAATTGGTTGATATTCAGCACAAGCAGGGCAACCGCGGCCAGTCCAACAATCAAGCACGAAACACGATTGCACCTCCGGCATGTTTTCCTATCGCGCGGGAAGAGACGGTTCTCAAGAAGAGTTATCAATGCCGGCAGAATGACGAGCGTGCCGACTCCCGCGGCAAAAAGGATCGCTGCGATGAAAATCCCGACGGTCTGATACGGACGCAGGGGTGCAAGAAGCAGGGGCAAGAACCCCACTCCAACGACAATGGCGTTGCGCGATATGGCGCGAGCCGGCTCGCCGAAGACCGACCCAACCGCCTTGCCCCAATCGCCCGTTCGGACATAGATATCGCGACTGCGCGTAAGGAAATGGATGGCATAATCCACAGCCAACCCGAGGCTGAGTGACGACAGGACGGCGACCGGCATGTCGTAGTCTTTGCCGATAAAACCGATAAGCCCGTAAATCAGCGCTATGGTCAATGTCAGCGGCGCCATGCACAACGCACCCCACAGCGCAGAGCGGTAGAGCAGACTCATCATCACAAAAACGGCTAAAAAGCTGCCCAGAAACGCCTTCAGCATGCCTTCAACCATCCGCTGCTGCCACACAACATTGACATAAGTGAGCCCGAACCAGTCGTGCTGCAGTTCAAACGGGGCCGGGTTTTTCGCGATGAAATCTTCCACGGCCTCGACAACCGCCAGCATATCCCGGTTGTCACCGCTGCGCAACTGCAACCAAATCACTCCCTGCCGATAGTCGGGCGTGACCATCCTCCATAAATCCTGCGGTCGATGACTGTTCTGGAACTGCATCAGTGTCTGTGACACGGAACGACGGTTGTCCGGTATTCTGAAGGCTTCCTCACGGCCCTCGACTTCGGCCATGAGTTCACGATGCACGGTTTTGACAACATCGGCAACGGAGTTGGATTTACCGACCCGCTCACCGGTCTGATGCAGCAGAAAAGCCTGGAATTCCTCCAGCCATTCAAGCGTTTCCGGCATAAGGAAGAGGGGATCGGGCTGCGGCACGGGCTCGGTCGGTTCCGGCGATTCTTGCGGCTCCGGCTCCGCCGGCGCTTCACCCCCTTCAGAAAGCCCCAATCCTGACGGTAAATCCGGTTCCGCATTGCCCTGGAGGGGATTATCGGACGGGGTATTCCCGATTCCCTCCGGAAGCGCCGGTTCCGACGGAGCGTCCGGAACGGGAGATTCATCGTCCTCGGGAACAATTTCTCCAACCGCGGGATCTTCAGAGCCCCCACTATCGGCTGCTGCAGGAGGCTGCAATGTCAGATACGCCATATACGTGCCGCCGAAATGGCGGTTCAGCACACTGTCGGCGCGACGGATGGGGTGTGAGGGCACAAACCAGCGGATCGGGTTATCGTTGATATTTATCAAATTGATGCCGTAGAGCGCCACGACAAGCAGCAGGGCGACCAGTACGGCGATCAGTTTCGCCTTTCGGTAGGTCAAGCGCCCGATGAAACCAAGCAAGCGACCGAGCGCTGATGTATCGCTTCCCGCCTCCTCAGTATCCGCCTGATGTGGTACATTCCCGAAATTGGCCAATCTTTTTTCCGGGATAAACATGACAAATGCCGGTATAAATGTTACGGTGAATAACCAGGCTGAAAGGACCCCCAACGCAACAAAAAGACCAAATGTCTGCACCGGCGGTATGGGGGTCAAGGCGAGGGAAGCGAAACCAACGGCGGTTGTCAGTGAGGTGTAAAGCATCGGTACAAAAAGCGTATCCATCACAGCCCGCATAGCGCTTTGTCGCTCAGGGTATTGCTGATACCGATCGAAAAATTCCGAAAGGATATGTACAGCGTCCAGAACCGCTATGGGCATGATGAAAATCGGTATCATTGAACTCATGATATGGATGGTATTACCTGTCAGGATGAGCAGCGACATAGTGATGATAACCGACACCACGGCGACAATCATCGGCGAGAGGACCACCAGGATTTTTTTGAAGAAGATAAAAAGCAGGATGAAGATAACGACCATAGCGATGGGCGCGGAGACAGCCATCTGCCGGAACATCAGCACACCGAACGTATCTTCCGCCACCGGCAGGCCGGTGATATGAAACTGCTCGGGACCGCCGAGCTCTTCGATTTTGCTGTTGAGACGGCTGTACACCCGATAGCTCACGTCTTTGGATGAAAGGGGCAGATAAATAGCAAGCGCCTGCCCGTCCTCGGAGACCATTGTGCCGCGAAGGAACGGTATATTCAGGGCCATATCCCGCACTCTCAAGGCACCTTCCCGTGTCTGGGGCGGCCGGCGCATAAGCCATTCAAACCGCAGGTTTCCGACTCCCGTTGATTCAATATTATCGACTGTCGATGGAGCGATAATATCCCGTGCGATGACGCCCTCGTATTCGCCGGAATCAGGCCCTTTACGCCAGCGAAGGGTTTGAGCAAACTCGGTGATTTCATGGATTTTTTTGAGAGAATCCGGGTTAAAAACGCCATCTTCGTGCTCGGGGTGCACCACGCCGACGACGACCATATCGTGAATATCCATCCGTCTTTTCATTTCATTGTGAAAGACACGGACCGGCTCATCCTCACGCAGCATGTTCTCGGGGTCGGTATCGACCTTGATTTCGGGCAGGACGTCGAAATGATGCGGCCAAAGGCTTGGGAGCGCAACAAGCAGGCCGAGCACGGCGGTTAGAATCAGCATCACGAGTGTTGTCCACCATGGATGATTCAACGCAAAATCAGTAATTTGAGTTCCTTTTTTCATGGGCTCCTCTTGAGTAAATATTCAGTCAATCTTTCAATGCATATCTCACCACACACCAAAAAGCGTGTAAAGCATCTTTAGCGCCGATTTTCTTCCCTTCCCCGTATGTTCTGCCGTAATAAGTGATCGGCACTTCGACAATTCTCCAACCCCGGCGAACCACTTTTTGTGTAATCTCGGGTTCGATCCCGAATCGCTTTTCCTTAATTTCAATGTCATCAAGAACCTCACGTTTGAAAACCTTGTAGCCGGTTTCCATATCAGAAAAATTTCTGTTGCACCATATATTTGACCAGAAAGTAAGAAGTTTGTTGGCGAAATACTGCCAAAGGGACTGAACTCGATGGGGGGTGCCCAGGAACCTGGAGCCGTAAACAACATCGGCAAGGCCGATTCGGATGGGACGGACCAATGATTTGTAACACTCGGGATCATATTCCAGATCAGCATCCTGAACGATCACAATATCGCCTTTGGCCTCCTTAAAACCTGTAGAAAGGGCTGCCCCTTTACCTCTGTTTTCACCGTGCAAAATCAATCTGATGCTGCTGTCATTAACCCTGCGGACTTCCGCAGCAGTCTGGTCCGTTGAACCGTCGTCAACGACGATAATTTCTTTTTTATAATGGTTTTCCAGGACTCTGCACAGTATTTCAGCGACGGTTCTTTCTTCATTGAAGGCGGGGACAACAACACTGATGAGTATATTTCTGCGTGGTTCCATCGGATTTCAGCATTAAAATCAGAAGATAAGTTAGTGCTTAGTTGCATAGTAAGTATTCAGTGAACCACGTGGCATCCTATCGCAACTTGTGTGGCATCCCCACCGTGCCTTGTGCC
>JAGYMJ010000631.1 GCA_018400625.1 Planctomycetota bacterium | reverse complement strand
ACGCACAGGCAGGCACAGGGCACGGTGGTGATGTTACGGGGTTCACTGAGGACGTAAGTCTTTTATATTATCATTGAAAGATGGCATTCTTGCAAGTGCAAGAGTGTCCGTTGAGCATTTTTTGCATTTGTTTTATACTATCGGCAGACTCATGACTAAAAAGAATTCTGATATGACGCCCGTTGATGCTTTAAAGGAGTTTTTTTATGCTTTTTCTGAACCCGAAAGAATGCCGTCATCCCTATAAACTCCGGGAGGACACCGCACGGACTGATATTTTTGTCTTTACCATGGATATGGTGCCGCCGGACTTCTACGAGGCCGGAAGCGTTTGCCGTCCCCATATGCGTATGCCGGCGTGGGAACGGTTGCAGGGCCAGAGTGTGAGCTTCCGCAATGCGTTTTCGACATCTCCTCTTTGCGGCCCCAGTCGCGCCGCTATGTTCACCGGACGGTATTCCTATCTGCAGGTGAACGAGGAGCGCGCTCATGATGGGTTCGAGGTCGAACTCCGCCCGGACGAGGCGATCTACCCGGACTTTCTTAACGCCGCGGGTTATAAGACCGCCCATATCGGCAAGAGCCATGTTGGTACCCAGTGCTTCAATCGAGCCTTCGGCGAAAGCTGCAGTCCCTGGAACCGATGGGCGCCGCCGATCTATGACGATCCGGAATACCATCAGTATCTGCAGCGGCTTGGGGTAAAGGGTTTCCGGTTCAAACGCGAGATTTGCGGGCTTTGCATCGACCGCGAAACGCCGGGCAACCACTACGGCGGATGGCTCCAGCAGGAGGACGGCAGCCCTTTCCCCATCGAGGCAACCTATCCGCATTACCTTGTGGACCGCGCCATAGGCCATCTCGACAGTCTGCTGTGGCAGAGGGAATCGGATGAGACCCCCCTGTATCTGCACCTTGACCTGTTCGCACCGCATCAGCCGTTTTTGCTGCCGTCGGGACTCGAAGACCGTGAACGCGAACTGCGCGAAATGGTGTCTCTGCCCGAAGGATATCTGCGCTGGCGCGAACGCGACTTTGCGCCGCGCGAAAATGAGCCCGCTATCTACCGGACCTACCGGCGTGACTGGGGGATGTACGATGAAAATACCGCACTCGATTATTACATCGGCAACATGCTCCAGATGGAAGTGATCGACCGCGCGCTGGGTCAGTTTCTTGAAGCGCTCGAGTCCCGGGGCCTTTACGAGGATGCGCTGGTTATGCTCTTTGCCGACCACGGCGAGATGAATTTGGAGGAGGGACTGCTGGACAAGGGGGCCTATGGGCATCCAAAGGTGGCACGTGTGCCACTGCTGATGAAAAAACCGAAAAAAGAAAGGGCGGGTACGATTGTAAACCAGCCCGTATGCCTGCTCGATGTGGCGCCGACACTGCTGAACACCGCCGGCGTGGAAGTGTATGCTCAGCTCGACGGCGAGTCGCTGGAAAACCGACTCGCACCGAACGACGAAGGTCGCCGACAGCCTTTTGTGTTCGAGAGCGGGTGGCATGTCGCCCCCGGCCTGGCCGTTGCCATCCATCTCTACGACGATCCCGACTCGCATTACCGTTATGTTTATTACACTACTTCGCCATACGATGAACTCTATGATCTGAACGATCCGACTTGCACCAATTTAATCGACGATCCGAAGCATCGCTCAACGCTTGAACGCGCGGTGAGGAAAATGCAGGAGATTTTCCACAACGATCCCCGCTGGCGCTGCTACCGGCAGTCCTTCGACCTGGAAAAAGCTGAACTCCTCGGCGCCTCCGCAGGTGACAACCAAATGTTTGTGCCCGAGTAAGACATCAATGTTTTTTTGAAAATTGGGGCTTTAAGGTCATGAAGATGGATTCCTGGGCCAGTCCAAGGTAAGCTATTGATATAATATGTTTTACTCCAACAGAACCCAATAGCCAGGATTGAGGTCTACAGGGTTCACTGAGGATTCACACGTTTTATCATTTCCTTCTACTCATCACGCAAAGCGTCATAAAAATCACCGCTCAGCGAAAATCTTACCGCCAACCCTATCCAGAAAAAACCGCAGACGAAGATCGCCATGATGATTAATGCCAGGGACAGATAGGGCACATCCGTGCTCCGGCCGGTTATTTGCGGACTCACCGCCACTAAGGCGGCGAGAACCCCACTCAACAGGCCCGCCGGCATCATGCCTATATGTTCAAAGAAAATCATCTTTTTCAAATCTTTTTTCTTATATCCGATTGCCTGTAAAATTGCCAACTCGCCGCGTCGGTCCTGTATGTTGCGGAGCACCACCAACCCGAGGCCTAAACTGCCCACGATAAGGCCGAAACCACCCAGTATCTGAAACATAGAGATGTAGGTGTTCTCGACGGCCGCAAATTCTGCAAGGCGCTCCCGGGCGGGCAAAATTTCTAATCCAAAATCACGCAGGCTTTTGTCAAATACCTCCCGGACTTCTTCAACGTACTGTCCGGGTGCATCCACCAGATACAGTCCGTAACCGTCGGTGGCAAATCTCTCTCGGAAATCTGACTCGGCAATCATCAAATTTCCCTGCAGCACCGAAGAATTTATAACGCCTGCTATTCGTATCCTGAACGTCCCGCCGGAGCGGTCGGTGTATTCTATCTCATCCCCCACTGTTTTTCCCAGTGCCCATCGAACCGTCGCCTGGTCACCGATCGCCGGAACTATACCGTCTCCGAAATCTTCTTTCAATAGACTCCAGCCCGATGCTTCCCTACCAGTGGTTTCCATCCTATCGACAAACGCGAACCTGTCTTCGATAACATCGGGATTTATCCCCAGCAGTTGGGGTTTCTGCGCCCTGTTAATATTGAAACAACTGGCATCGTCGCCGTCATGCACCCGCATCTGAGCTATAGATATCTTTTCCCACCTATCAACCTCCAGATGCACAGATTCTCTGCCTTCAGGATTTGTCAGATCGAACGGAATATTTATAGCGGCCCGGCCCAGAAGGGCAAACCCGCCGGTCCCCGAATCTTTTCGATGGGCTTCACCAAGCACATTCTGCCGGTTGGCGCCGACCGCAATAACAATGAATATCCCGGCCGAAAGCATCGTGATAACCGCCAGCGTCCTGCCGCTCCTGCGGGCCGCATTTCGAAAGGCCAGCCCCGATAAATTATCCATCGGCCGCCGGCGGATACCGGCGGTGCGGGTCAACATGCTATGGAAAAAAGCCAGCACAGAAATCAAGAGGAGCGAGCCAACGCCGAAAAACACACCCGCCGCCTCGGCCCCGGTCTTTCCCCGTCCGGCGGCTATAACAAGGACCAGCGCAGCTATAAAACAAACAACGGAGATGCGGATGCTGTTTTTCCCTTTTTGGCTGGAATCGGTAAAAATCTGCCATGTTGCTCCTCCTTCGAGCAAATCTTTAGCCGGACGCCGCATATGGGTTCGAACACAAAGCGCTATAACGACGACCGCCATAAGGAAGGTCGCGCCCGCACCGCCCAGAACGGTTAAGCTGTTCACATCGAACTCAATGATCATATACCGGCCGGCCTCACCGAAAGCGCGCGCCAGCCAGCGGATCATCAGCCTGGTGTAGCCTAAACCAGCAAAAGCCCCAAAAACAACCCCCAGCAGCGTCAAAGCTCCGCCTTCGAAAAGAAATAATTTTCTCACCGTTTTGTTCGGATAACCGACAGCCTTCAACATACCTATCTGATCCGCCCGGCCCTCAACGGCGAACGCAAACACCAACCCGACCAAGACCAGCGAGGCGGCGATCAAAAACATGTTGAACCCGATGAACAACTGACCAAACCCCATGGCTTCCTGTCTGGCCGATATCCCTTCCGCACGAACGTCACGGAACAGCAGCCCGATTTCGGCGGGCTTAACCTGCCGGAAGATATCCTCTGCGATATTTTTCTTTTCATGTTCCGGCCCATACCGCACGGCCGTCAGCTCCCCGTAGGGGTTGGCCCACATGTTCTGGCCCGCTTCCAGGGTGACAAACGCCTTCGGGACGCCGCGATAATTTTCCCAGTAAAGCTCGTCCTTTTCCCGTATTTTATTCAAGTCTATAGGTAGGCCCGGCTCCCAGTCCCGGCAATTGTCCACATCGGCCAGCCCCGGATAATCGGGCATCAGCGTCCTGTCCGCGGCCGCACCTTCGATCGGCACAATATCCCGCACTACAAAACTCCGGGCCGCTTCCTTTAATTGTCTGTCAAAATCTAAGATATAATAAACAAGCTCGATTTCATCCCCTTCAACGACCTCCAGGTCCTCTGCCAGCCACTCATTGATCACCACCTCCTGGTCGTCCATGTCCGGGGCAACCAGACTGAAATCGTCATCAGACGGCCCCATTGCAGCAACGGTTGAATACGGAGTGCTGCGTTCCCCGGCCCGGATTTCGTTGACAAAGTAGGTGAGTATGCCGAGCGGCTGTTCGCCGGCCTGCATAGCGGCTTTGCCCAGAACAGGGTTGATGAACACCCGATGGCTGCGGAGTTCCAGCACATCGTGTGCAAGGGACTGGAATTGGAGTTCAGCATCGCCGGGCTGGCGGATATCCCCCATTACCGCATTGGCATCCGCGGCGCTGATATCTGAATCGCGCCCGTCCAAAACGATGGTGTTTGCCTGACCCGGGCGGTCCAATTGTTCTGCGAGCCATTGAGCTGACAGAAAAGCATTGAGGGGGGCCGTCTGATTGGCGTTCAAACCGAACCAACCAAAATCTTCGGGGCCGAGCACATAGGCCACCTGAAGGCGCAGAGCTCTTGTGAGTTGCGACTTCGGTGTCAGAGCGGCGTCGCGCGGCATCATAGACGGCCGGGGAACGCGCAAAATCACTTCATCATCCACCCCCACGCCCAGCCGTTCAGCGAGCGGCCTGTTCAGCGCGACCCTGCCGGGCTGCAGTTCGATGTTTCGGGCGGCATTTCCGATTTTGAAAAAAGGATATTCTACGCCGAAAACATCGACCTCATTGACGAGCCGCTGGTCCTCGCCGTCCGTTACCATACCGCGTAAAGACACGACTCCTGAAGCGTATGTATCCAGCTTTGCCGCCACTTCATCGGCCAGTTCCTTACGAAAAAAACGGTTGCTTCGGTGCATGACCGCTGAGATTCCCCCGAGCCGTGCCTCCAGCATCCGCAGAAGGCTGTGATCAACGGAATCCCCGACGGCCAGTGAACCGCACAAAACAGCCGCGCTCAGCGCAACGGTCAGAAATAAAGCCGCGGAAGTCCAGCGGTAAAAGGTGAGGTTGCTGAAGACAAATTTGATAAATTTTTTATACATGGAGGATTTCGCTCAACAGTTTTTTTTAGCAGGTGTTCAGTTTGCACTTATTTCGGGCATATCAATCAGTTTAATGCGTGCAGGGCAAAAGCCTGCTTGACGATTCCGTATATATCCAATGAAGTGCGTCGTTTTCTCACCACCGGCACAGAGCACGGCGGGGAAACAACGGGGTTCACTCAGGTCCTACACGATTTCATCCCGTCTGCAAATCAAGGAAAATGACATATATATAATGAGTTTACTGCACAATCACTCATTTGAGCAAACATCAACAGAAAACGAGTGAAAGGTATTTTGCAGTGAATCAATAATATCCTATTCGTCAAAAAAATATTCCCCCCGACCGTTAAAGAGAGAGACCGGAGTGAATTTGAGTTTTTTTTGGGGAAAAGATATACTGTAAGTTTACAGTGAATTACGTTAGCATCCCCACCGTGCCTTGTGCCGGTGGAATGAAGATCAAATGCTAAGTCTCGGAGTAAGTCCTCAGTGAACCACGTTGTTTCTCCACCGTGCCCTGTGCCGGTGG
>JAGYMJ010000630.1 GCA_018400625.1 Planctomycetota bacterium | reverse complement strand
GACAGTGCGGCACGGAAAAGGTTCACCGATTATATCCAAGAATTGAACCGGGAACTTATGACCCAATATGGTAAGATAGATATTCTCTGGTATGATGTACCCAGACCGCTGGAATCCTGGGAGGGGTGGAATTCATTGGAAAGGAATCAGATGGTCAGAGAACTCCAGCCCCATATTATCATTAACGATCGCAGCCGACTGAAGGAAGATTTCGGAACGCCTGAAGGCAGCGTAACCGCCCGGCATGGGGATTGGGAGGCGTGCATGACCTTCAACGGCCTCAGTTGGGGATACCTGGACTCTCAACAGGCCGCTCCCTACAGCTACAATGCTCAGCGCATAATCCAAATGCTGAATAGAGCCGCCGATGGCGCCGGTAATCTTCTGTTAAATATCGGGCCCGCACCCGACGGATCGATCCCCGAAGAAACTATCAAGCCTTTAAGCACGGTGGGGAAATGGTGTGAAAATTATGGGGAGGCTTTATACGGTAAAAAAGCAAAATCTGACTACCGAAAATGCAGCCGGCTATGCGGTACTTCCTGGGACGGGGATAAAACCCTTTACCTGTGGAATTGGATATGGCCCGATTGTGGATATATCGTTATCGGGGGATTCATGACACCGTTGAAAAGCGCCCGGATTCTCAAGGATGGAACAAGTATTGAATACGAGCAGGAAGGGCACAGAATAATCCTGAAAAATCTTCCCCAGAACAGCCCGGACAAGATCGCAGGGATTGCAGTCCTGAAGTTGGAATTCGAAGAACCGCCTGAATTTGCACATGCGAGCTATTATCCTCAGTTGCATGGTGGGCATGATTTGAGCAAATAATACTTTGTGTTTCAACTGAATATTTACAAATCCTTGACAACATACGGCAAGATGGAGGCACATGTGAAGCAGATATGACTCGTATTGCCCTTTTTCACTGAAAGGAGAAGTTAGCGAGATGTCATACGTGAAATCTATAGGATCGCGCAGGGAACTCTTTGTTGATGACTGGCTGATTGAGTCCATGAACAACATGAAATTGAAACTCCATTCGCCCGTGAGACGGGAGGTTGTTCTGGATAAAGATAATTTCGGGTATGCTACGGTCTTCAAGGACAACGATCTTTACCGGATGTATTACCGTACCGGCGGCGAGCTCTACAATATTACAAAACTCAAGACGAAAGAGGAGTACATGAGCCGGGTCAGATCAAGTCCTGAAGTCACAGCCTATGCCGAGAGTAAGGACGGCGTCCACTGGGAGCGACCCGAATTGGGGCTGATCGAGTTCAAAGGCTCAAAGGCCAACAATATCGTCTGGGATGCCGCCGGCCTCCGCAAAGACACTTCTCACAACTTTACGCCCTTCAAGGACAGTAACCCGGCGGCCGGGGACGAAATGCGCTATAAAGCGTTGGGCGGCAAAGGCAAAAACGGGCTGAAGGCTTTCGCTTCCCCCGATGCAATCCATTGGTGTCAGATAAGAAAAGAGCCGGTCATCACCGACGGCGCGTTCGATTCACAAAACCTTGCATTCTGGGATGAACTGCGCGGACAGTACGTCGCTTTCTTCCGGGCTTTCCGTTTCTTCACCCCGATATCAAATGGTTTCAGAAGCATCAAGCGATGCACCTCCCAGGATTTCCTCCACTGGTCCAAACCCGAGTGGGTGGATTTCGGTGATACGCCGATAGAGCAACTCTACACCAATGCCGCCATACCCTACTTCCGCGCACCGCATATATATCTTGCCTTCCCGAGACGATTCGTGCCGGGGAGAAAAGTGCTTGACGGCTCGCCGCTGAACGCTATATCGGATCAGGTTTTCATGACCAGTCGCGATGGTGGTATACACTGGAACCGACGGTTTATGGAAGCTTTTCTGCGCCAGGGACCGGAAAAAGAAAATTGGACCGACAGAAACGGCACCATATCTTGGGGCGTGGTCCCGACCGGAGAACACGAGATATCATTGTACTGGTGCGACCACAGAAAGATGCCGACCTGCCGGATGCGCCGTGGTACGCTCAGGACGGACGGTTTTGTCTCGGTCAATGCACCCTATACAGGGGGCGAGTTGATCACTAAACCCCTCTGGTTTGAAGGACAACGGCTCTTGCTGAATTATGCCACATCCGCCGTCGGAAGCGTTAAGGTGGAGGTGCAGGATGAAGAAGGGCATCCGATTGAAGGATTCGAACTCAACGAGGAGATGTATGGGGATGAGATAGACGGCGAAGTGCGATGGAAAGCGGGAAAAGACCTCAGTGAACTCGCCGACAGGCCCGTTCGCTTGCGATTTGTTATGAAAGACGCCGACGTCTATGCCTTCAAGTTCAGCCCCGGCCCTACAAATAACCCCTGAGAGTACTGAAGCAAAATCAGCATATATCTGTAAAAGGAGAACCGAAATGAGGAGTGAAATTAATGCAGCCTAAAGAACGTGTAAAAGCGGTTTATGCGGGACAGAATCCCGATTGCGTTCCCTTGATGCTGGACCTTTCGCACTGGTATAAGAAAAATAAGGAGGTCCCGTTCGACCTGGCAGGTTTCACCGGGGTTGAGAGGGGATTGGTCGAACTTCACCAACGGCTCGGTGCGGTAGCATATGTGGAGATGGGAAAGTTTTATTCACTTTATTCGGATGATGCAGATGTCAAGCTTGAATCATTTACCAGGGATGGAGTCTTTGTTACACGAATAAATACGCCTTTGGGCGAGTTGCATGAAGAGCGTGTCTTTAATCCTGAGAGCTATTCCTACGGCATACGCCAATACCTCCTTGAATCAACCGAGGATTTTGAGATAGTCGAATACCTGATGCAATCGCTGTGCTGCCGGCCGAATTGGGAACTTTATCACGCCTGGGAAGATGCCTTGGGGCCGCTGGCCTACCCCTATGCCCAACTGCCTTACTCCGGCAGCGGCTATCTTATCGCCCGTTACATGGGAGTGGAGAAAACTGTTTATGCGCTGATGGATGAGCCTGAAAGGGTGAAAAAGTTTATCGATACGGTGAACCGGTGCAACCTCCGTATCCTGGAGACGATCATCGACGGCCCCTTTGAAACTCTGATTATAAGTGATAATTACGACAGTAATGTACAGACCAAAGATTTTTTTGACCGTTATGTTCGTGATTACTATACGGAAGTCGCGCGCCGATTGCACGCCGAAGGCAAGTATCTGGCGGTGCATGTGGACGGTGAAAGCCGGGGGGTGCTTGGCCGGCTGGCCGAATGCAGCGTTGATTGCGCCGATGCGCTGACACCATCGCCTATGTTCGCCCTTACTCCCGCGCAGATGCGTGCGGAGGCCGGTTCGGAGCTGATTCTCTCCGGCGGTATTCCGGCTACGGTTTTTGGGCCCGGCGCCTCGGAAAAGAAGTTTGTCGATTGTGTCCGAAAGTGGTTGGAGACCCGATTCGAATCATCGCGGCTGATAATGGCCGCCGGCGATCAGGTACCGCCCGAAGCGGACTGGGATCGTATCGCCATGCTCCCGGAACTGGTTGAGAAATACGGTAAATATTGAAAAATAATGCATGGAAGCGATCAAGGGAAGTTTTTTATATGAGGGGAAAACTATGTTTACCGTGTTGACCACATATCCGGAAAACGGAAGCCGCAACGTTGGAGACCAGTTGATTGAGTTGCGGACCAAAGAACTTGTTGCGCAGGAAAAGGGGGATGACGAGTTTTTTACCCTTTTCAGGGAAGAGGCTCTTGAGCCTCATCTATCCACCATAAACGACTCCAGAGCGGTGCTTATGCCCGCCTTTCCGGTCCGGGACACACCGATGTATCCTGCGACTTTCCGCTTAACGGAAGATATCACCGATATAAAGGTACCTTTAATCCCTATCGGTGCCAACTGGAACGTATATCCCGGTGATAAACTCAGCCGGGAGTCACTTCGGTATTCCAAAGAAACGGTTCAGTTTTTACATCACGTGTCCGAAAATGTAACCATGTTTTCGTGCAGGGAGCATTATGCATGCCGGGTTCTTGAAAGACACGGGATTGATAATACATTTTTCACGGGCGATCCCGCATGGTTCCATCTCCCCAGCCTCGGCAAGCCGCTTCACCGTCCGAAGAAAATAACAAAAGTGGTGTTCAGCCCACCTCTGAGTCCGTACTATCTGGGTCAGGCAAAATCGATAATCACTATGATAACCGGGCTATTCCCCCATGCCGATAAATATTGCGCCATGCATCTGGCCGATTCAGGTGATTCAGATGGGGGAGAGGATGGTGGTGGAGTGAAAGGGGAAAATAGCGCGGCCATGAGCGAGGACGTGGCCTGGAAAAATCGGATGATCAAAAACCTGGCTCGGGATGAAGGATTTACAGTTCTTGAAATGGCGGGAGATATTGACACATTGAATTTTTATGAAGAGTGTGACCTGCATATAGGATATGAATGTCATGCCCATCTTTTCTTTTTTAGCCGACGCATCCCCAGCGTGCTTATCGCCGAGGATGCACGCGGTGTCGGTTTCAATCATACTATAGGATTTGGTGGGTTTACCGGTTTTGTCCGTGCTCAGGACGTTCAGAGCGACATTAAGAAGTCTCACACTTCGGGATACTGTACGTCTGTCGAAGAATTAATACTTGCACCGCCGAAGAACGCCCTTGCTGAAGAGGTCAAAGAATTTTTGCTCAGGGAGGTTGAAACCAATTTTCTGCGGTATTTGGGCCTGAATTCCTTTATCGATGCTGTCTATAAAGAGCGTATGAAACCGTTTCTCAAAGCTTTGCCTTAACCCGGGTCTTGTCAATCCCTGAGATGTTGTGCCGGAACGTGTCACCGCGTGGTGCCCTCGTCCCCTCAACGGGGACTCATTCAACTGTGGGCCGTCTGCCGTCTCCACGGGCTGACGCCGCGTGGCTAAAACAACATGCCGTGCCGGGGGTGGGAACTTTTGGGGTAAGTCCTCAGTGAACACCGTAGCATCTCCACCGTGCCCTGTGCCGGTGG
>JAGYMJ010000629.1 GCA_018400625.1 Planctomycetota bacterium | reverse complement strand
GTTTAGGGCATTTGGCGCCTCGTAGTGCTTAATCATCATCCCACCGGCACGGGGCACGGTGGTGATCAAGTGAGACGGGGTTCTCTGAATATTTACGAACATTTTCGTTTTTTGGAAAAGTTTTATCATTAAGGAGAAAATTATGTGTAAAAAAATGAAGTGGGTTGGGTTGGTGAGTATGATGTTGGTCGGAGTGTTGTCGCCGTCAACTGTTTTTGCCGACGGTTATATCGTCAGAAACGGTCAGCCCATGGCCGAGATCGTAACGGCCGATGAGCCGGCCAGTTCCGTCCAACTGGCCGCTGCGGAATTGCAGGAATATATTCGCAAGATCAGCGGTGCGACATTGCCGCTGCGGACCGGGACGGAGATCGGGTCCGAAACGGCCGAAACACTGCCGGTGCGGATTTATGTGGGCGCAAGCCGTCATACGGAACAACTGGACGTGAGCGCTGAAGGACTGGAATGGGGAGCTTACCGCATGCACAGCGGCGACGGCTGGCTGGTTCTGATCGGGGATGACACCGTCTTCACCCCAAGAGGGATTTACGGCAAAAATCGCGGTCACTGGCGAAACGAAGGCCAAAAAGAGTGGGACGAAGCGACCGGCGCCTATTGGGGCAATCCGGTCGGAAGTAAATTGTGGCAGAACTACAACAGTGAATTTGATCTGTGGAGCTACGACGAGAAAGGTTCACTCAATGCGGTTTACGGGTTTTTGTACAACCTCGGTGTCCGATGGTACATGGCCGGTGACCTCGGGGAAGTCGTTCCGGAAGAATCAACCATCGAGTTACCGGAAGTTGATCAGACCGTGCGGCCCGATTTCGACATCCGCATGGTAAATTATGCCCGCTATAGTCTCGGCAGCAACCCCGCATGGCGCGATACGATAATCTGGTCGCTGCGCCAGGGCGTGAACAAACCCTTCGGATGGCACTCCCATCACGGGATCGCCAACATCACCCGCCGCGAGGAAGTGAGGGAGAATCATCCCGAATTCTTCGCGCTCTACTCGGGCCAGCGGGAACTGGAGCAAAGAACCGCGGCCGCCTGCCTGTCGAGCGAAGCCCTTTTTGAAGAAAACCTTCGTTTTGTGCGGTTTCTGTTCGACATGTACGACGTGCCGGTGGTGGATGTTATGCCGGATGACGGTTTTTCCTCAATCTGTCAGTGTGACCTGTGCCGGGACAAGGCCACACGCGAACGGGGACGCCGGGGATTGTTGTCGGACTATGTCTGGGATTATGTCAACCGCATAGCTATCGAAGTCGCTAAAAGTCATCCGGACAAATACATCAAATGCGGCGCCTACAGCACCTACTGGCTGCCGCCGGAAAATATCGAACAACTCAGCGACAATATCATTGTCTATCTGGTCAATGCCCGGCGTCGCTATAATATTGATGAGTGGGACCTGGAGATGCGCCGGCAGACGGCAAAGGAATGGCAGAAGCTGACCGGTAATCCGATCCTGACTTTCCAAAACCCGGGCGGCGGCAATAACACCCCGCGCATCTTTGCTGAAGATATACAGTATCTCAAGGGCATTGCCATGGGTGAAGACCTTTGGGCGCCCTGGGGCAGCGGGTCTTTGGCGAACCGCCCCGGTTTCCATCACCTCAACTATTATATCTCCTCACGGTTCCAATGGGATGCCGATCAGGATATCGACGAGGTGCTCGAAGAGTATTACCATCTTTTCTACGGCCCGGCGGCGGGTGAGATGGCGGCCTTCATCGATTTTTACGAGACAAATCTGCGCGATATGAAGAGAATCGATGCCGCCCCCATGATCGAGGAGGCGCTGGCCATGTTCGACGCGGCCAAAAACCAGGTCGATCCCGAATCTGTCTATGGACAGCGGCTCGCGCTTTTTGAAGAAGGCCTGGACGGTCTTAAGGGTCATTACGACCGGATCAAGGACGGACGGGTCGGTGTCCCCACCTATACCCTTGGCCGGGAAGCAGAGAAAATGGAAGAGATCGTCATCGATGGAAAACTGGACGAACCCTTCTGGAACGAACTGCCCGGCAGCCTGACAGAACTTCAGACGGGCGAAGACGTGGTCTATCCCACAAAATTCAAAATCGGCGTCAAGGATAACCACCTCTATGTCGGCATACTCTGCCGGGATAAACCGGGCGAACCGCTGAACGCGACCGAACTGCCGCGCAACGACTTCGCGCTCTGGCAGGGGGATGTGGTCGAAATCCTGCTCGAGACCCCGGAGCATTCCTACTACCAGATTGCCGTTAATCCCGTGGGTTCACTGGCCGATCTGGACCGTGGCGCCGGTTTGGCGTACGGCCCGCGTTGGGATTCACAGGCAGAGATCGCGGCCCATGCCAACGAGGACGCCGGTTACTGGAGCCTGGAGGCCCGTATCCCGTTCACCCCGAGTTCACAGGACCCTCTGCATGAGGTTGTCGGGCCCGCTCCCTCCGCCGATCAACCCTGGCACTTCAATATTTGCCGGCAGAGGATCAGAGATCAGGAAACGGAGACCGAATTGTCCGCGTTTTCCCCGACGGGTGAAAAGGGCTTTCATAATATCCTGAAATTCGGCAAACTTGAATGATGGACTAAGGTCTGTTACACTAAAAATTAAACCCTCAGGGAACCACGTCTCCCCGGGAACGCTGACATCTTGTGCGCCTTTTGACGGCATGCGGGCAGGATGACCGCGTTTCCGGCAACGGCAAACGGCGCTTTCTGTGCTCGTGCATGCAAAATGAGACGTATTTCACTGAATATTCGTCACTGAATTAACGAACCCGTTTTTCAAAATCAATGTCGGTTTGAATTCTATTCTTTCAATAAGGGGCATCGAATATGAACAGAATGCTCGTGCAATTAGGAAAGACTGACCTGCTGGTATCACGTATATGTTTCGGAAGTTGGCAGCTTTCACCCAAATTCTGGGGAGAGATCGATTTAGAACCCTGGCGGGAAGCCATAAAAAAAGCGCTCGATGTTGGCGTCAACTTTATCGACACGGCCGACGCTTACGGCGACGGCCATTCCGAACGTGAACTGGGGAAGTTTCTGCGCCGTGAGAATCTCCGCGATGAATTCGTCTTAGCCACCAAATTCTACTGGAACTTCGAAAAGGATCAGCGGCATCCCGATACAAGCTACGACTATATATTACGTGAATGTGAGGCGTCACTCAAACGGCTGCAGACGGATCACATCGACCTCTATCAGATCCATTCCTGGGATCCTCTGACCAGGCCGGATGAAGTGGCCCTGGCCCTCAACAAACTGAGAAGACAGGGAAAAGTGCGGTGGTTCGGGGTCAGCAACCTCAATCCCGAACAGATGCGGCTTTACATGCAGCACATGGATGTGGAGTGCCTCCAGCCCCCCTACAGCCTCTTAGACCGCCGCATGGAAGACGCCGAACTGCCGTTCTGCCTCAGTCAACGCATGGGTGTCATCACGTATTCCCCCCTTTTCCGGGGGATATTGAGCGGAAAATACGCAAAAGATCATACATTCCAGGATCCCCGCTCGAACAACCCTTATTTCACCGGCGAACCGCTCAAGCGACTCCTTGAGGGGGTTGATGAGATCAGACCACTGGCCGAAAAACATCACCTGACGCCGGCCCAGTTTGCCGTTCGGTGGATTCTGACCCACCCCGCGGTGACAAGCGCCATCGTCGGCATCAAAAATGCCGAACAGATTGAAACGATCGCTCCGGCGGCGGAAAAAACTCTTCCCACCGAAGACTGGCACAAAGCCGCTAAAATAATGTCAAGGGCTAAAAAGGAAGCCGATAAGATGCTGTGATTCTTGACGGCAACGAAATAAAGTCTTTATGATCGTAAGTCCTCAGTGAACACCGTAGCATCTCCACCGTGCCCTGTGCCGGTGG
>JAGYMJ010000628.1 GCA_018400625.1 Planctomycetota bacterium | reverse complement strand
AGAATACTCGTCACGAGCGCGGCTCTTATCCCGTGTCCGCTCACATCACTGAGAAAAACAACCGCTTCATTTTCGGAGATAGAAGCAATTTGGAATATATCTCCCCCTATTGCATCAGCCGGTGAGTAAATATGATAAAAAGATGTATTTTTTACTTTTGGATATTTTTGTGGCAGCAATGTTTTTTGAAGCCTGTGAGCCATTTCCAAGCCCTGCTCTAATTCCTTGTTCCGCGAGGCCAGTTCCTGATTGACGTCTTCAAGGGCCGCATTGCGCTGGCTTATATCTTCATGCAGCGTTTTCAAACGCAGCAGCATTCTTGTGCGAACGATAAGGGCAGGCATTTGCAGGGGGCGCCCAAGAAAATCATCCGCTCCCGTATTCAGCGCAATATCGCCTTTATAATTCGATTCATCCGGACTTGTGATAGCGATAACAGGGATTGAAGCCGTATCCTTACGGTTATGCAGCAAATGGCATAAGGATTCCGTTTCTTCCTTCATGGGAGTAACATCAATCATCATGAGATCGATGTTCTTTTGCTGAACACTCTCATAAGCATCGTCACAGTCTTCCGCCACCAAAACCTCTAAACCCTCCTTCTTTAAATGCTTTTTGACAAAAGAAATATCTTCTTTGTTTTGGGACACCATAAGTACCAGCTTTGCATCCCCTTTTTGTTCAGTAGTATCTGGCATGATTTGATTTTATATCATTAAGTATCTAATGTGTAAACTCCTAATTTCCCGCCAATAAAATTGGATATTTCAGGCTGCAAGTTATAAGGGAAAACTCCTATAGCCTGAATAATTTAATTCCCCCGGCAAAGATACGGCGAGTCGTCAATGTCAGGGCCCGGTGCCGGTTTATTAACCTCCTCAATGGGGGCGGTTGGGCAGCCTAAGGCACCCCAAACAGGTAAGATTATATTTCTCCATGCAAAAACTTGCCGATTGATTTTCTGCGGCATTATTTATCCTCGGGAATATTTTTGACGGCGCCCGACAACTCTGATATGAAACTCAAAGTTTCATTCACAGGATTTTTTCCATTTTTAACGCTGTCGGTTATACGTGACATAATCGCACTGCCCACAATAACCCCATCGGCGACCTCGGCTACGGCTTGCGCCTGAGTGGGGTTGGATATACCGAATCCCACAGAGACCGGCAACGCGGTCTGTTTTTTAATTTGTTCGATATTATCGTTTAAATCTTCGGGCATACTTGCACGCTGCCCGGTAATTCCTCTCACAGCGATATAGTACACGAACCCTCTGCCCATGGAAAGCAATTTTTCTCTTCTTCGAAAAGATGTCCCGGGCGTTGTAAAGCTGATGAGGCTAAAATTATGTCGGTCACAATCCGGCACAAATTTTTCTGCTTCTTCCGCAGGCAGGTCGGGTATAGTCGCTCCGTCTATACCGGAGGAAACGGCGCGATTGATGAAATTTTCAAAACCCATCTTAAAGACCAGGCTGTACGATATCATTGCGACAATCGGGATGCTGGATTTTTGTCTTATCTTCTCAACCATACGGAAGACGTCTTCATTTTTCTGTCCTTTGCCAAGCACTTTAGAATAGGAGGCTTGTATGGTCGGGCCATCGGCCACAGGATCGGAAAACGGGAACCCGAGTTCTATGATGTCGGCTCCGGCTTCATCCGCACTCTCAATAATATCGACAGTGGTTTCGATATCTGGGTCGCCTGCCGTCAGGAAGGGTATAAACGCCCTTTCTCCTCTCTTTTTCAATTCAGCAAATTTTTTGTTTATTCTGTTCACTCTTTGGTTCTCTAAAATCCAACAATTTTTTATTTCAACAGCTCTTCCACTTCGTAAACATCCTTATCGCCACGTCCTGACATGCACATCACAAGCAATGTATCGTCAGACATTTCAGGGGCTTCCCTCAGTATATACGCAACGGCATGGGCGCTTTCAAGTGCCGGCACGATCCCCTCACTCTCACAGCATACTTTGAAGGCTTCCAAGGCTTCCTGGTCTGTAACAGAAGCGTACCGGGCCCTTTCAAGAACTTTCAGCCAGCTATGTTCCGGCCCAACGCCCGGATAGTCCAGGCCGGCGGCCGCCGAATGCACCGGGCTCGTCTGACCGTCCTCGTCTTGCAGCACAAAACTTTTAGCGCCGTGCAAGACACCGGGGTTCCCGTAAGATAAGGTCGCAGCGTGCTGCCCGGCAAGAGCACCGGTACCCCCAGCCTCAACTCCCACCATCTTGACCTTCTCATCGTTAATAAAAGGTTCAAAAAGACCTATGGCATTGCTTCCTCCGCCCACACAGGCGACAAGCATATCGGGGAGTCTTCCTTCATGCTCAACAATCTGTTCCCTGACTTCCGTCCCGATAACCCTCTGGAAATGGGCCACCATTTTAGGGAAGGGATGCGGGCCGACCACACTTCCGATAATATAGTGAGTATCTTCATAAGAGGCCATCCAATCACGCATGGCTTCATTCGTAGCATCTTTGAGAGTTCTGGACCCGGTTTTCACCGGCACCACCCTGGCGCCCAGCAGTTCCATTCTGAGGCAGTTCAGTTTCTGGCGTCTGATATCCTCTTCCCCCATATACACTTCACATTCCATACCGAACATGGCTGCGGCGGTAGCGGCCGCCACCCCATGCTGTCCCGCACCTGTTTCGGCAATGATGCGTTTTTTCCCGATCTTGGAGGCGAGTAAAACCTGGCCAAGAGTATTATTGATCTTATGGGCGCCCGTATGGTTGAGGTCTTCGCGTTTGAGATAAATTGTAGGCCCGCCGGCAATTTTTGTGAGTCTTTCGGCATAGTACAGCGGGTTCGGTCGTCCCACATATTCCCTCAAGTAATAATCAAGCTCATGCTGGAATTCAGATTCGTCACAACTGTTTTCATAAGCTTCTTCGAGTTGTTGCAGGGCGGGGATGAGCGTTTCCGGGACGAAGCGTCCCCCATACTCACCGTAATAGCCCTTTGCATCAGGTATATTCATCATTATTCAACCTTTTTCTTAGTGTTTCTGTTAGAATTGCTTATTATAAAGTATTGCAGGCTTGAAAACAAAATTTCATTCATTACTGATCAAACTTATGACCTATTGACGGTAAATTAAATGTAAATATTCAGTGAACCGCCCTGTTCCACCACCGAGCCCCGTGCTTGGGGGGGGAAGTTGCTCACTTCGCAGAATACTGACAAAAAAGGTTCAAGTCACGCGTTTTTTTTCTTTTTGTAGATCATATAAGCGAAAAAAGCAACAATTATCGCCAGAAAGATTCCCGAATATCCACCGCCCCAAACAGGACCAGCGGTGTCGGACTCTTCGTTCTGGGGGAAAGGCAACTTTTCTTCAGGTGCATCGGGAGAGAAAAATTTCGCCGCCAATTCACCTGTGTATTCAAAGTTGTCAATTATTGTCTCAAAGTCGTCTTCAATCAACCCGTGCCAGTTCTCCGGAGCAAATGCCTGGAGTTGATATACGGTGATTTCCTCCCCTTCGGGTCGTATCAAAAAATTGACAAGTGTAACATAAAGGTTCCTGTCATTCTCGACATCCCTGAAAGAATAAGATGTCGTGCAGGTTCTCATACCGTTTTTTTGTTGAATATCCATATGGGTAATTTCCCCTTTGTCCTGCAACTGTGCCCGCAGCGAAGTTTCCTGTTTTTCCATAAATTTGTCCAGATCTTCCTCCCCTCGCAGCAAAAAAGACCGTCCCAGTTTTTCAAAAGTTATTCCCGTTGTGGGTGCATCCTTATTATTTATAACAATCAGCAGGTCTGTAGGCATTGCTCTGCGCTGAGCACAGCCGCCGCCCCCGGCAGGCTGATCATCTTCGGTTTGCCTGGGCGCTTTATAGTCCCAGTAAGGTGCCGGCAGCGTGAGTTTATACAGGTGTTTATGATCTTCTATCAATACCTTTCCGTCCCGGGTTGTTTCAGCGACCAATCCAATATCTTCCGGTTCAACGACTGAAGCGGCGGTTGAAACAGCAGGGCCAAAAAATGGGAGTGAATAGAGTATTGTAAAAAAAACGAAAAATTTACTTAAAATAATCATGTTGAGAAATTTTGGGATAAAAATATAATTTAACAACATCGATTGAGCTGTATTAATGATTTTCATTGGTCTCCTTTAATATCTTTTCAACAGTTGAATTGATAACCCCATCTTGTAAAAAGGTCTGAAGACTATCACCTTTTCGAACGGAAGAGGCATTCTGAACCGTTTTGCCCTCCGGACCGAAAGTGATACTGTATCCTCTTTTCAGAACTTTTTTAGGGTTGAGCGCTTCAAGTTTTCCACCTAATGAATCAATTTTTTGGGCTTTTCTTTCAAGTTGATTGGCGACGGAACTCTTGATTTTTTCCAAAGTTTCATCGGCTTTCTGTATCTTTTCTTGCAGAAGCGATTCGGGATGTCTTAAAGCATATCTGTTGCCTAAAGACTCCAGTTTTTCTTTTTCCCTTACGACCTTATTATATAAGGCCTTTCCAAGACGTTTTGCCAGACGGTCGGTTCTGGGTATCAGTTCGGCACGATTGGGAACGGTTTTTTCTCCGGCTTCCGAGGGGGTGGCGGCGCGCATATCGGCGACAAAATCCGATACGGAGAAATCAACTTCATGTCCTACCGCGCTGACTATTGGGATTTTACTATCGAACACGGCACGGGCCACACATTCTTCATTGAAGGCCCAAAGGTCTTCCAGACTGCCGCCACCGCGTCCTATGATAATCAATTCGATATCGGAACGCTTTTCATTCAGCCGCTTGATGCCTTCAGCTATTTTCACCGCCGCAGCTTCTCCCTGCACGGGGGTCGGGAGAATGTATATTTCAGCAACCGGCCAACGGCGCTGAATAATGCGTATCATATCGCGAATTGCCGCGCCCGAAGCGCTGGTTATTATACCGATTTTTTGAGGGTATGCCGGTAACGCTTTTTTATGATGAGCGGCAAATAAACCTTCCTTTTCAAGCTTACTGACTAATTGCTTAAAAGCGAGCTGTAAGGGGCCCAATCCACAGGGATGCAAGTCACGAATGATGAGTTGATAGCTGCCTCTGGGAGGATATATGTCTATGCTTCCTTTACAGACCACTTCAAGCCCCTCTTCGAGATCAAATTTTATTCGCCGGCTTACCGAACGCCATATGATAGCGTTCAGTACCGCACGCTCATCCTTTAGCGTCATGTAAATATGGCCTGAAGCGGCGCGTTTATATTCGGAGATTTCACCCTGAACACATATATTGGTAAAATTAAGTTCCATAGCCTCCTTAATATTGGCCGTTAACTCACTGATGGAAAGAACGGTCTGACTATCGCTATTTAATATATGGGTTTCTGAATGATTTTTTATCATTTTAAGAATATGATTCAGGCGTGAAAGGAGAAAAACTGAGGAGTTTATTATATAATATATAAATTTTTTCGCAAGTTATGAAGCCGAAATGTTGAAAAAAGACACGATAAAAGAGTACATTATGTGTAAGTCCTCAGTGAACCACGTTGTTTCCCCACCGTGCCCTGTGCCGGTGG
>JAGYMJ010000627.1 GCA_018400625.1 Planctomycetota bacterium | reverse complement strand
CCACCGGCACAGGGCACGGTGGGGAAACAACGTGGTTCACTGAGGACTTACGATGAAGAAATTCCTTTCCTTTTCCATTCGACCGAATCAACAAACGCTTCAAGACGCGTATCAATGCCCGCCTGAGCTTCGTTTTCGTCGAGCACCAGGGTCATATAGGGAATCTCTTTCTCCCGAAGCAGCCTCTGAAACATTGGCATCGCCACCGAATCACAGCCGCAATTGAATGAACTCAGTTGGATGACTCCACGGCACTGACCGGCATCAAGGTTTTCAAGGGTATGGTACATTATACTGCAGGCATCCCAATTCAGGATCTTTGGCGCGATATCTCTCTGGGAGAAATTGACAGTGCGCCATGAAACGTTCAAGAGGTCAAGTTTGCTCAATACCGGGCCTGACATGTAATGATCGTTAAGATTGTAAGGATGGGCGAGGATCAGAAAGTATTCCGACTCGGTGGAACGTGTACTGTTTATTTCAGCCGCCCGCCGTTTTTGCATTTTTTTCAGGGCCGCATCAGCGGCCTGGCGAACCCGGCGTCTTCTTGCCCCGAGAGAACGGCCGAGCGAGCACAGAGAACGCCGAAGCGGGAATTTTGCTTCATTAACCTCCACGGTCATTACCTCGATTGTATCCCCGAACTGGGCCCGTGCGCAATCCGGTAAAGCGCCCAATTTGGGACATGCTATATGCCGGGGGAGGGTGGAAAGAATCCTTGGAATGAATACCCAATCCGCTTTCTCAACTATTTCATGCAGATGCGCGTCGTGGAGCTTGAGCGGCAGGCAATGTTCGGATTCGGATATCCTTGCCGCACATTCGACCGTCTTCCTGACGGTTTTGGAGGAGAGATGGACCTGGAAGCCGAGATGGGAGAAAAAATCCGACCACAGCCCCGGATAAATATGATACCAGAGCGCACGCGGCATAGCTATGGAATATCCTGGAGTCGATAAAAAACAAGGGGCCAGGTCATTACTATTGACTTTAGAGGCTGAAAAGTTTAACATTGAGATATGGAGTTATGTCATCCGTAAGTCCTCAGTGAACCACGTGGCATCCTAACGCACCCTGTGTGGCATCCCCACCGTGCCTTGTGCCGGTGGAATGAAGATTAAACGCTGCGCACGTTGTATCAACACCCCTTTAGCCGTTAATGCGGGCAGGGCGCATTAACTACCGTCTATTATAAGTTCGACACTTAGCTCTGATCTTCATTCCACCGGCACAAGGCACGGTGGGGATGCTGCAGGGTTCACTGAATACTTACATTTGATTCTTAAAATCGGATTTGATTATATAGTTTTAACACGCCGTTCTCAACCATGACAACATCCGGCTTATACATAGAAGAAAACAGGCGCAAAACGCCGGTAGTCGGTGAATACGATGTCGCCGTCATCGGAGGGGGAATCGCCGGCGTAGCGGCGTCAGTGGCCGCGGCCCGCGAGGGGGTTTCCGTCTGCCTGATTGAAAAGGAAAACGCGCTCGGCGGTCTGGCTACGCTTGGGTTGGTTGTGATTTATCTGCCGCTCTGCGACGGGCGGGGTCATCAGGTGATTGCCGGGCTTGGCGAAGAACTCCTGAAGCTGTCGCTCCGATACGGGCCGGGTGAGCTGCCTTCCTGCTGGGCCGATCGGAAAGATATGGAAAAGAGAAAGAGGCAGAGATACAGAGTCACATTCAATCCCGCTTCCTTTATCCTCTCCATCGAAGAATTTATTTTGAAAAATGGGGTGGAATTGATGTATGATTCCCGCTTTTGCGATATCCATATGGATGCTTCGGACAGGATCGATACCGTAATAATAGAGAACAAAAGCGGCCGATGTTCGGTACGCTGCACGGTAGCCATTGATGCCAGCGGCGATGCCGATGTGGCATATAAAGCGGGAGAAAAGACGGTTTCACTGAACACCAACCGGAGAAGCGCCTGGTTTTTCAGCTATGACGGCAAAGATAAAAGGCTGCATCCCCTCCATGATCCCCTCTACAGCGACCTTCCCGAAGGGGCGGAAACATTCGCCGGCGATAATTGGATGGATGTCACGCGGATGAATATTGAATCCCGAAGGATGATACTTCATAAACTGAAGGAGGACGATTCACTCGAAAAGGGTCTCTATCCGTTGATGCTGCCCTCCATTCCGCAATTGCGAATGACGAGACGGTTAAGAAGCAAGTTCGAACTCGACGAAGGCGACAGTTTTAAGCCTTTTCCGGATACCGTAGGATTGACGGGAGATTGGCGCCGAGCCGGGCCGGTTTTTGCCGTACCCTATCGATGTCTTTTCGGAACCCGCGTCTCCAATCTTCTCACCGCCGGGCGTTGTATCTCCGTCACGAATGCGATGTGGGATATTGCACGTGCCATCCCGGCCTGTGCGGTTTCAGGCCAGGGGGCGGGCGTTGCTTCGGCCGTTGCTGTTCAAAAAGGGATATCCGTAGGGGATATTGAGAGCGCTGAACTGCAAAAAAAACTGAGAAAACAGGGCGTAATCTTGGATATTCCCTGAAAACTTCTGGTGCCGTAGGTACTCAGTGAACCACGTGGTTTCTCACCACCGTGCCCTGTGCCGGTGGTGAGAAAACTACGCACTTTACTGAATATTTACCTGGCGCCTTTGCCTGTTGACAGTCCCTTTTCCCCTACGGCCGATTATTCCCACATATCAAAGAAGTTGAAGAACTGATAGGGATGTTTGCGTACGAACTCTTCCATTGTATCTGTGAAGCTTCGTGCCGCTTTCAGGCAATC
>JAGYMJ010000626.1 GCA_018400625.1 Planctomycetota bacterium | reverse complement strand
GCCTGTGCGACGCACAGGCAGGCACAGAGCACGGCGCGGAAACAACGAGGTTTCACTGATGAATTAATTATCATCTATACAATAAATCAATCCAGACCATAAAACAGGAGACGATGAGAGAATGGAGATAACTTTTCATGGCGCGGCCAGATCGACCACCGGTTCGATGCATCTGCTTTCAATCGGTGGCAAAAAGGTACTTTTAGACTGCGGACTTAACCAGGGCAAGCGGAAAGAAGCGTTTGAAATGAACCGGAATTTCCCCTTTGAGGGTTCCGATATCGATGCGTGCGTGCTCAGCCATGCCCATATCGACCATAGCGGTAACCTGCCAAGCCTTGTAAAGAACGGCTTCTCTGGCCCCATATATGCCACAAGCGCTACGAGCGATCTTTGCGAGATCATGTTGATGGACTCGGCTTACCTGCAGACAAAAGATGTGGAGTATGTGAACAAAAAAAGGAAAAAACAGGGTAAGAATCCTTTTGAACCGCTTTATGTAGCGGAAGATGTGAAGAAAACCCTGCCACTGTTCCAGGCCCTGCCCTATGAAAACCCCGTAGAAATCGTGCCCGGGCTGAAGGTCACGCTGCATGATGCAGGACACATCCTGGGCTCGGCACTGACTGAACTCGAGTTTGAAAGTAAAGGAAGAGAAACTCAACGCCTGCTGTTCACAGGCGACATGGGGCGCAAAAACATGCCGATACTCAGGGATCCGGTCATGGTGCGCGGGGTGCAGTTTCTTATCACGGAAAGCACGTATGGCGACAGACTTCACCCGCCGGAAGAGGACGTTAAAAAGAAACTTCAGAACCTCTGCCGGAGTATAGAAGAACGCCAATCCCGACTAATTATACCCGCCTTCAGTGTGGGGCGAACCCAGCAGGTCCTTTATTTTCTGAATGAACTCTACAATGAAGGCTGTCTGAGCAGTATTCCGGTCTATGTGGACAGCCCGCTGTCAACAAAAGCGACAAAAGTCTATGAAGATCATGACGAATGCTACGACCATAAGATGCTTCAGAAAATACGTGACAACAGCAATCCCTTCACTTTGAAAAACATCAATTACGTGACGGAGACAGCAGAGTCGAAAGAACTGAATCACATTCAGGGGCCGGTCATCATCATTTCCGCTTCGGGCATGTGCGAGGGCGGGCGGATTCTGCACCATTTGAAAAACAGTGTGGAAGATGAATCGAATATCATTTTGATCGTCGGTTATCAGGCCGAACATACCCTTGGGCGTCGGATCATAAATAAGGAAAGCCCCATAAAAATATTTGGTGAAAAATATGAACTCAACGCCAAGGTTCACAGCATCCAGGCGTTGAGCGCCCATGCCGACAGGGACGAAATGCTCGATTATTTCGAGGAGATGGGCCCAGAAGTTGACCGCACTTTTATCGTCCACGGCGAACGCGATCAGCAGAAACCCTTTGCTTCCAGGCTCCAAAGCCTGGGGGCCCGCAAAGTGACCATCCCGGAGAGAAAATCCTCGTACGAGATATGATTTTCATCTCTGACGGTTAACAAGTCAGGTAAGAACTCCGTGAACTACGTTGTCCCTCCACCGGAAAGTCCTCAGTGAACCACGTTGTTTCCCCACCGTGCCCTGTGCCGGTGG
>JAGYMJ010000625.1 GCA_018400625.1 Planctomycetota bacterium | reverse complement strand
TGCTTCCGTCGCTGCTTGTATGGTTAACCCCCACCTTAGCTCTGTTTTTTGCCGGCATCTGCAAATCGAAAACTGCCTACCAGTACCATAAGCTTGAACTCTTTCATAACAATTCGGCGCTTTGTCGTTTTGCAATATCGCTTGCTCTTGGAATTTTTGGACTGGCGGTGGCCTTTCTCAGTGGTTCTTACCCGTTCCAATACGCTGTGCTGAACCTTTTAAAAAATGTGACAGGATATTTTAAGAACATGGCCCAAACAGCTTCGGCTTTCTGGCCCTTCTCATTTTCCGGAGAGGTCGGGTCAATCAATGATGCCGTGAGTGCCGGGCCTCTGATCATTCTTTTACTGGCCTTGATTATCGCCGCGGTCTTTTGGGGCGCGGGCAAAAAATTCAAGCCGGCCTCCTATATTGCCGGCATTCTTTCTTTTGTGGCTCTTACCGTTTTAGGTCTGTATTTGATCCTCTTACTCCCCCTCTTTTTCCAACCCGGAGCTGCCTTGGCCGCCGGGCAGGGCGCAGACCATACCCTGCCAAAATCTGCTGATGGTGTCTCGTTAGTCTCTTTTATATCCTACCTGATAGCATGCGGTGTATGGGTGCGTTGTATTTTATCACTGCCGGCCTTTTTCAGACAGGATGATCTTGAGGAAATTAAATCTATGGGGCTCAGATCATATGGTTCTATGTTAAGTTTTGGAGCTTTGATAAGCATCGTTTTGGTATTTATCGTCGGGATGCTTGCTTTTGAGTGGGGGGGGGGAATATGGGTCCAACTCAAAGAATTGGGACGCGCCTGGGCAAACAGTTTTGTTCCAGTATCAGGGACATTGGATCAAGGATGGTATGGTTACAGGATTGCCGTCTTAATCAGCTTATTTGTAACCCTGGCCTTCCATGTTGAACTGCTGCGCGGCGAGCGGACGGCTTGGTTGGGGACGGCAATTATTTGGACCTTTTTTGTGTCGGCAATGTGGGCTTTTTTTCTTTATTATGCTCACGGAGTGTTTCACGCAGATTCTTTTCCCGAAAATTGGGAGTTGATAACGGCTCTATCTGTTCTCCTTGTTCTGTTTACCGCCAGGCTTATGGCTGCATGGATATCATTTCTTTCAAGTAAAAAGAAGAAAAACGAACAGGAAACGGGAGAGTTGAAAGCTTCAGGCGTTTTAGCCTTCGGACGTATTGGAGCCGTCGGGATCGGTCTGTTATTACTTCTTCATATTTCTTTGTTTTTTTTAATGCAAGAAAATGTTCTGGATAGAATAGCCGCCTTCGGCAACAGCATGGATGTTCTGTCGGGGTGGATTTCCGCATCAATTGAGGCGATTCGATTGAAGGCCGACGCGAGGAATACGACCGCCTTTTTGATGAAAGCGCTCTGGGGGATAAGCTTGTTGTCGATTCCCCTCTTCTATATCGCCCAATTTGAGAAAAAATATGCCGGCAAGTTCGCTTTAATTATAATGGGGGCATATATTTTTTCAGGATTTATACTCTTAGGGATTATTATCGGAGGCGGATGGGCAAGCGATTTGAACCCGGCCCCCGCCGCTCTGTTTGGCGTATATTGTGCGACAATAGTGCTCGCTGTGGGTTTTGCTTCCAATGGAATCCGCTTTTTGTTCAACAATCAGGAATGAGATGTGAAAAGGAGTTTTTAATATGGCTTCGTCCGAGGTTTTCAGACTGATATATGAGACACTATACGGTTTTTTTGGCCATCAGGATTGGTGGCCGGCGGATACCCCTTTTGAAGTTTTAGTCGGGGCGGTACTTACACAAAACACCAATTGGAATAATGTCGAAAAAGCCTTGTTGAACCTGAAAAACCAGGATTGCCTTACCCCTTCGGCTCTGGCGCAAATTGAGGAAACGAGACTGCAAGGGATGATCAGACCGGCAGGATATTTTCGCCAAAAATCCTCCCGATTGAAAAACATCGCGCATTGGGTCGTAGAAAAATGCGGAGATGACCGGCAGCTCACAGAATTAATGAGCCATAACAAATCGACATTAAGGGAAGAACTGCTGGGTTTGAAAGGTATCGGACCCGAAACCGCCGATAGTATCCTGCTGTATGCACTGCAAAAGCCGGTTTTTGTGGTCGATGCCTATACGGCAAGAGTCCTGGGACGTCACGGGCTGATTTTTCCGGAGAGCGGTTATGAAGAGATACAGATGGAATGTGAGTCAAATCTGCCGGAGGATATAGCGCTTTACAGCGACTTCCATGCTCAAATTGTCGAATTAGGCAAGCGGTTTTGCAAAAAAAGTCAACCCCGCTGTGACCAATGCCCCTTGCCACCGGTTATCGGTGAACCTGAATTGATCTTTTAGAAGTATTTTTTGGTTTTGAGCCCATAGGAGAAGTTTTATGAAAGAATGTATATTCTGCAAAATAGTTAAAGGTGAAATACCGTCAGCTTCTTTGATCGAAAATGAAACCGTGATGAGCTTTCTGGATATTAACCCGGTCAACCATGGACATGCACTGGTGATACCCAAAAAGCATGTCGAGACCCTGATCGAGGCTGAGCAGGCCGTGCTGGAAAACTGCATATTAACAGCAAGACAGGTTGCCGAAGCAATACTCGGGGCTACAGGTGCGGAAGGGTTCAATATCTTACAGAACAACGGGCGCTGTTCCGGCCAGGTTGTGCCTCACCTGCATTTCCATGTCATACCGCGGTGGTCCGACGACGGTTTCAGCCTGGGATGGCGCCAGGGTCGATATGAAGACAATGAACTGGATAGTCTGCTTGAAGATATAAAGCAAAGATTGTAAATTATTAGAGGCTTATAGAAAGTCCTCAGTGAACCACGTTGTTTCCCCACCGTGCCCTGTGCCGGTGG
>JAGYMJ010000624.1 GCA_018400625.1 Planctomycetota bacterium | reverse complement strand
GGACTATGCGTTTTTTGCCGCGGACAAGTCGCATCTGCGTTTCGACGGGTTGTATCTCGTCGGGTTCAGTCATTTCAGCGACTACATGCCGTGGTCCAACGATGCGCGCGGGACCAACGGTGCTTTTGTGCTTTATGAGAGCCATGATGTTCACGTGACACGCTGTTTCCACGACGGGCGCGGCGCGGGCTCTTCGCCGGGGCTGGCGCATGCCCGGCACTGCAAGGACTTGTTGTTCGAGAATAATGTCATGCTCAACTGCATGGGGCGATTGCAGATATACTGGAACTCGCCGCGTGCACGTATCCGCCATAATGTGTTTTTGCGCAACTTCATTTCGCACTTTGGACCGCATATCCGGGGCAGCCGTGTCAACGACGAGGATGATCTTTGCCGGCTGGAGTACAATATCATCACCGATAATTTGCCGAAAAAAATTCACACAAGTCTTTTCGGCGGAAATCCGGTGATGAGAAACAACTTTTTTTACCTCCGTGTGCCCGCCGAGGAGCGGAGGTGGCGTGGAGAAGAGACTTTTGCCGATATGCTGGATAGTTTGGATGAAGGTGATCTCACGATGGTCGCCGACCCCCGTTTTAAAGGTACTTTGGAGATGAACAGATACGACGAAGACGGCGAGCCTGTCTTTCTGGCCGACCGGCTGCTGCATAAGCGCGATCTGGACTTCCCCGATATGTTCGCCACTCATCCTGACTGCGTGGAGCACGGTATCGGATTGCAGCCGGAAGCGTTCGAGAATTTTCATTTTAATACACAAGTAGAGGAATAAGCATGAAAAAGGAAACACCTTCAACAGAGGTCATCGGGGACGTGGAATTCCCCGGGGAATGGACGGTCTTTACCGACCCTGAAACCCCCACAGTGGCGAATACCTTAAAACAAGAGACTGAAAATGCCCGAAAACGAACCGCTCAAGCCTTGCAGGACGAAGACCCCGTCCTCACTCCTGAAGTTCTTACGATGATCCCGGAAAGCTTGACTGTAAGCGGTCGGTCATGGCCGGCGCGCCGTGTGAAGCCGATCAACAACCAGTTTGACTTCCGTCCTCTGCTCGGGACGCCGCCTTTCGCACCCCCGAGCCTGCAGACGCCGGATTATACGACCTGGGGAAAGGTGGCCTATATCTTCATCCCGCTTGAAGCGGAGAATGACAAAGAGATAACACTGGGTATGGGGGCCGACTGTTGGCTGGAAGCATGGCTGAACGGCGAAAAGATTTTTGACCATACCGACCAGGACATGAAGCATCCGCCGTCGATCAACGACTACCGGGTGAACTGCCGGCTGAAAAAGGGCGCGAATATTCTGGTCGCGCGTTTCATCAGCGGGAAGGGCAGTTCGGTTGCGGCGATCGGCGGGCCGAGAGAACTGCGTGCCGGGCATTTTGATTCGATCCTGCTGGACCCCATTCTTTCCGAAGACCCCGACTGGGTGCGTGGAGAACTGCACGCCCGCTCCGGCAACAAGCCGGTTGTGGATGTCGGTACGCGCCGGGAACTTTTCGTGGATAATTTTCTGGTGGATCGTCTGACGGGGGGCGCCGAACGCCGCCTGCATCAGCCCATACCGCGGGAGGTCGTTCTCAAACTTGATAAGCCCTGGGAAGGGCCCATATGCGCGTTTTTCACCGTTTTGCAGGAAGCGGACAAGATAAGAATTTATTACAGCGGCCGGCCCGGCTTTGAAGCTCAAAGCTGTGTCAAAAGCGAGCAGGCCGCATGCATGGTGGAGAGTGAGGATGGCATCCACTTCACCAGGCCCCGGCTGCGGCTCTATCCGCTGGAAGGCGCCGAAGAAAACAACCGGGTATGGCGACAGGGTGTGTCGGGCCATAATTTTTCGCCCTTCCGGGATGCGAACCCCGCGGCGCCACCCGATCAGCAATACAAGGCTATCGCCTATCATCCCGACGGCGGCGGGCTGGGCGCTTACGCCTCACCGGACGGGGTTCACTGGCGCATGCTGAGCGAGGATCGTGTGATCACTACGGGAGGTTTCGACTCGCAGAACCTGGCGTTCTGGGATCAGCAGAAGCAGTGCTATGTGGATTATCACCGTGGCCCGGGCCCTGCCCGGATGAAGGGTTTGCGGGGGATCATGACCTGTACATCGGAGGATTTTATCCACTGGACGGAACCGCAAAGCATTGATTACACCGACGACCGGCCCGAGCACATGTATATCAACGGCATATTGCCTTATTTCCGCGCGCCGCATATCTATCTCGGAACACCGGCGCGTTTCGTTTCCCGACGTCGCAAGGTGACCGGGCATCCCGTTGCAGGCGTCAGCGACGCGGTGCTGATGAGCAGCCGCGACGGTAAGGTGTTTGAGCGCTGGGCGGAGGCTTTCATCCCGCCGGGGCCCGAGGAGGAAGTATGGACCGATCGCAACAATTTTCCCGCGTGGGGGATGGCGCAGACCGCACCGGAGGAACTTTCTTTTTATTGGACCGAACATTACCGGCAGCCGGGCATGCGTCTGCGGCGCGGTACAATCCGCACGGACGGATTTGTTTCGTTGCATGCCGGCGGTGAGGTGGGCGAGATGCTGACGCGACCGCTGAAATTCTCCGGTGCCGCTTTAGAGGTCAATTACCGGACCTCGGCCGCCGGTCTGGTGCGTTTCGAGCTGTGCGATGCCGACGGGACGCCTATCGACGGTTTTGAGTTAGCGGACAGCGAAGTGCTCTTCGGAAACGAAATCCGCTATACCGTCCGCTGGAAAGGATCAAGTGACCTTTCGGCCCTGACGGGACGGACGGTCCGGCTGCGTGTGCGCTTGCAGGATGCCGACGTGTACTCGTTGAGGTTCGGTGGATGCGGAGTGGCCCACAGACAGCACTGAACAGGGCCCTGGCCGAAAACCCGGCTCGTAGTGGACGCTTTCAAGCGTGCGTTTTAATCTTCCCGACGATGGATTTTTATCTCAAAAATCAAAGGCCACAGCTTGCCGGTGACAAACAATCTGTCATTATCAGCATCGTAGGCTATTCCATTTAAGACATCTAATCGGTGGTTGTAGTCCTCAGGGTTGATCATATCGCTCAGATCGACGACCCCGGTCACAACTCCGCTGTCCGGGTCGATTATAACAACATAATCTTTTTTCCAGACGTTGGCATAGACCATTCCATCAATATATTCCAATTCATTCAGATGACGGACAGGTTGTCCTTTATAAGTAACTTCTAACTTTTTTCGTATCGCAAAATTTTTCGTATCGCGAAAATAAAGATTGTGGCTGCCGTCGGTCATGATGAAATGACGCCCATCATTTGTCAGTCCCCATCCTTCTGTGTTATATTGAAATCGGCCTGAAAGGTTGAAGTCCATATCATAAATAAATCCGGTTCGCGATTGCCAGGTCAACTGGTATATTTTATCGCGGAAAAGGGTTGTACCTTCCCCGAAGAATGCGGAGGGCAGGGAGCGTATCTTTTTAATTTCGCCGCTTCCGACGGCGACCTTGCGCAGGTTTGACTGTCCCCGCAACCCCGTGCTTTCATAAAGATGCCCGTCATGATAAAAAAGGCCCTGTGTAAACGCCGTTCTGTCATGCGGGTAAGTCTTGACAATGCTGTAGGTGTAATGATCGACCAGAGCGAAGCAGGGTCGGCATATTATAAAAAACGTCGTTAACACAAATAAAGCTAAGTGCCGTTTCATGTCTTGACATGGCCCGCTGATTGGAGGAGTTAATCTTTGCAATGACTTATGAAAACAAATGAACGCCTTTTCCCTTAGAAAGCGGCTTATAGGGAAAAACGACCGTGTATATTCAGTGAACCACGTCAAATCATCCCCACCGTGCCCTGTGCCGGTGG
>JAGYMJ010000623.1 GCA_018400625.1 Planctomycetota bacterium | reverse complement strand
CGGTGGGGATGCCACGGAGTTCACTGAGGACTTACGGGACGCCTGACGGCGCAGTTGCTCTTTTGAGCATTCAGAACAATTTGGACCAGTCTTAAACGAGAAGAACCATAACTTGCAACCGTAGTGCTTAATCATCATCCCACCGGCACAGGGCACGGTGGGGCTCGGCATTCCCTGGGCCGGCCTTGTGTATTTCCACCCCTTATCTTCCAGGTTTTCTGTATTCTTTTGACATATTTCTGAACTTTTTCTACAATACGCGTAACCTTTTCGGAAAAAGCTTTAATTCGAAGAGGTGTGAATGGCTATAAATATACTCACTTAATTTTTCAAAACGGAGAACAGGAATGAATTCGAAAAAGACAGAAGCACCAAAATGGGCACATCTCGATTTAGATCAGGTTCCTCACATTACAACCCCCCCTCCCGGCCCTAAATCTCAGGCTTTGCATAAACGCTGCACAAAACATTTCAAGGGTTTGAGCGGCCAGGTTAAACTTTTCCCCGTCGCATTTGAAAGTGGGAAAGGATGTGAAATGGTGGATGTGGACGGCAACAGATACATTGATTTTTCCTCAGGAATTTACGTCACAACTCTGGGCCATTGCCACCCTAAGATTACTGAAGCGGTTCAAAACATGGCCGGGACGTTGATGAATTGCCACGATTTCACCACGGAAATCAAAACCAGGCTTGTCGAAAAGCTTGCTGACATATTGCCGGGCGATTTGAGGGGTTATCAGTTTTACGATTCCGGCACGACGGCCGTCGAAGCGGGGCAGCGCGTTTTACGGGCGGCTACGGGCAAACATGAGATGCTCTCTTGTTTCTATGATTTTCACGGCAAAAGCTACGGAAGCGTTTCGCTGGGGCAGATAAGGTCTTCGGTCTATGGCGTTTGCAGAGCGCCGGGCATGTATATGGTTCCGCGTCCGAATACTTACCGCCCCTTGTTTAAAAAGCCGGACGGTTCCGCTGATACCGACAAGTATCTGGAATTTTTCGATGACTTCGTCGATAAGGCAACTGTGGGCAACATTGCCGGATTTGTGCTCGAACCCATTCAAGGCTGGGGCGGCACGGTTATGCCACCGGATGATTTCTTTCCTAAACTCCGGAAGTTCTGCGATGAAAGAAACATACTGCTCATGGCCGATGAAGTGCTGACCAGTTTCGGCAGAACGGGGAAATGGCTCTGTTGCGAACATTGGGATATTGTGCCCGATATCGTTTCGATAGGTAAGGGTTTTGGAAACGGTTTCCCTGTAACCTGTGTGGCGGTACGCGAGCCCTTTATGGAATCATTTGAGTCCATCTCCGCTTCAAGCAGTTATGGGGGCAATCCTATGGCCTGCGCCGCCGCCCTGGCATGTATTGAAGTGGTCGAAGAGGAAAACCTGCTCGAAAGGTCTATACATTTGGGGAATCTCGCCTTAGAGCGTATGGAAAAGATGAAAGAAGATCACGCCATTGTGGGAGATGTTCGGGCCAAAGGGTGTTTGATGGGCATTGAACTCGTTAAGGACAAAAACACCAAGGAACCCTTTGACGAAGCCGGAAAAATGGTTTATCAGAAGGCCTTTACCAACGGTCTGGCCTGGATACCTGCCGGACATATCCTGAGAATGAGCCCGCCGATTGTCATGGAAGATGAGGTTCTGCTTAAAGGGCTTGATATGATCGACGAAGCCATTGGCGAGACGGAAAAGGAACTTCTATAGTCTGTCAAAGGAAAAGATATTCTAATGAGTTTTGAGTTTTCCTCAGGAGAGATAACGACAATGAGAACTGTTAAATTTGGAATAATTGGATGCGGTCTTATGGGGCGTGAATTCGCCAGCGCCGCCGCACGCTGGTGTCATTTGCCGGAGATGGATGTAAAACCTGAAATAGTTGCCGTTTGCGATACCGACAGTGAGATTTTGAAGTGGTACACAGATAATTTCAGCACGATCGGGCAGGTAACCGATGATTACAAGGAGCTGCTTGCCAACGGCGAGGTCGAAGCCGTTTATATTGCAGTACCGCATAATCTTCATGCTGAATTTTATTGCGCTGCTATAGAAGCGGGAAAGCATCTCCTCGGTGAAAAGCCTTTTGGCATCGATCTGGAGGCCAATAAAACGATAACGGACTGCATCAAAAAACATCCGGAAGTTTTTGTGCGCTGTTCCAGTGAATCGCCCTTTTTCCCGGCGATGCAGAGAATTTGCCGTATGATTGAAAAAAATGCTTTCGGACAGATAATGGAAGTGAATTCCGGTTTCTTGCATTCAAGTGACCTGAACTTTGAGAAACCTATCAACTGGAAGCGTATGTTGAAATTCAACGGCGAATACGGCTGCATGGGCGATCTCGGCATGCACGCTTGCCATGTCCCGTTCAGGGCAGGCTGGTCACCCCAACAGGTGACAGCCATTCTTAGCAACATAGTGGAAGAGCGGCCGGACGGTAAGGGCGGCATGGCGCCGTGTGAAACGTGGGACAACGCCACGCTGTTTTGTGTTGCCGAGGATTCCGCCTCAAAAAAAGAATTCCCGCTGACAATAAAGACACAGCGCATTTCGCCGGGGCATAAAAACACATGGTATTTTGAAGTACTTGGCACGAAAAAATCGGCAAGATGGTCAAGCAAACAGATCAACACGCTCGAACTGTTGGAATACGAGGGCGGAGAACAGTCCTGGCAGGTCATTGACATGGGGCACGAGATGACCTATACATCGATTACAGGCGGGATTTTTGAAGCAGGTTTTTCCGATTCCATTCTGCAGATGTGGGCGGCTTTTCTGTATGAATTGCATCATGGTCAAGCGCCGGGGAAATTTGCCGGATGCGTCACACCGGATGAAGTGGCATTAAGCCATGAACTGTTCACTGCAGCGCTTGAATCGGAGAAAAACAATTCCGTCTGTGAAATGAAACAATAGTGCTGATCCCATTTCAATATGTAAGTCCTCAGTGAACCACGTAGCATCCCCACCGTGCCCTGTGCCGGTGG
>JAGYMJ010000622.1 GCA_018400625.1 Planctomycetota bacterium | reverse complement strand
TGAGCCACCGATCCAAAGTTTACAATGAGATCATCGAAACGGCTGAGGCCGCAAGCGGCATAAACTTGCAAACTACAACCTAGATGGAAGTCCTCAGTGAACGACGCTGCTTCACCACCGGCACAGAGAACGGTGGGGATAAAACTGTGCACTTTACTGAAGACTTACGGCAACATTGTATTTCTATAACTTAACAATTGCAGAGGTTGATATGAAGAATGAAAGAGGATTAATGGAAACGGATTTTGACAACCTTGATCTCTTGAATCGAGGAAAGGTGCGCGATATATACGATGCAGGCGATAATCTGCTCATCGTGGCTTCGGACAGAATAAGCGCCTATGACAGCGTTTTGGGGTCACCTATACCTCTAAAAGGTAACGTCTTAACCGCCCTGACCCTCTTCTGGCTGGATTATCTGTCCGATATTACCCCAAACCATCTTATCACAGCCGATCCCGCAGAGATGGGGGAAGAGATCCAAAAACATTCAGACGTCCTGGCCGGTCGTTCCATGCTAGTGAAAAAGGCCGAAGTGATTCCGATCGAATGCGTGATAAGGGGCTATCTCGCGGGTTCGGGCTGGCGCGAGTACCAGCAAAATAATGAAGTTTGCGGGATAAAATTGCCTGAGGGCCTGCGGCAATGTGAAAAACTCCCGGAGCCTATTTTCACACCGGCAACAAAGGCCGAAACCGGCCATGACGAAAACATAAGTATAGAACAGGCCGGTGATATTATCGGGATGGAACTGGCGGAAGAACTGAAAGAAAGATCGCTGGCCATCTATAAGAAAGCCAGTGAATACGCGGCGACAAGAGGCATCATTCTCTGTGATACGAAATTTGAATGGGGTTTATGCGATGGGGAATTGACTTTGATCGATGAAGTTCTTACACCTGACTCAAGCCGTTTCTGGCCTGCTGACTCCTATGAGCCCGGACGGCCCCAGCTTTCTTTTGACAAACAGTTTGTGCGCGACTGGCTTGATGAATCCGGATGGGATCATACCCCCCCGGGGCCGGCGTTACCCGACGAAGTGGTGGAAAAAACAACCCAAAAATACTTAAAAGCTTGCGAACTCCTGACGGGCAAGACGCCCGAATGACTTGAGTTTTGGGAACGCAGGATTCTCATGCGCCCCCCCCGCATTCTCGCGTCGGGGAAAGCTGGTAAGGGAAGAAACGGGCGTATATGAAACCTCTTTAATGCTCGGGATGGAGAAAAGGGTTGATATGTCCGAAGCTGAAGATGAACCCGTCAAAACCCGCAACCGGTTCGTCGACGGTGACCTGATCACGCGCCATAATGCAAAAGTATTCTGGTCAACCTGGGGACATACAAGCAGCAAAACCGGTGCCTATGGGTGTCCTCAAGCGGCTACGGCTGAAAAAGGCAAAGAGATCATGGAGGCGACCGTTAACGAGTATCTGGAGCTTTTACAGAAGATGCGGGAAAAGGCATGAAACGTTTTAAGATTTTTAAGCCGTCCTTCTATCCGGTGAGGAAATATTTGTCGACATCTTGACATAATTCCTTGCATGTTCTATAATACCGCTTTATGTAAGTCCTCAGTGAACCACCTTGCATCCCCACCGGCACAGGGCACGGTGGTGAGAAAACTGCGCACTTCGCTGAATATTTACCGCTTTATTACATATGACAAACAATAATTTATTTTAGGAGACTTATAGTGGTTGTTGGTAAAGGTCATCCAGACAAATACTTACCCGAGGAACAAATAAACGATATCGTCTCCGACGCGATGTCTGACGGCAAACTTGACGGCCAGAAAGTCCTTCTCATTGTTCCTGATCACACGCGAACAGCCCCGATTGGGCTCATGTTCCGCTCAATTTATGCCGCTCTGTCCGACAGGGTGAAAGCCCTGGATGTCATGATAGCGCTTGGCACCCATCCGCCTATGTCGGAGGCACAAATATATGAACGAATGAGCATGACCAGGGCGGAGCATCAGGAAAAGTATTCCGATGTTCGCTTTTTCAACCACATGTGGAAAGAGAATGACGCCCTCACCGATCTGGGAGTCATCCCGGAGGAGAAAGTGGAGGAACTCAGCGACGGGCTTTTCCGCATGGAGGTTAAACTTACAGTGAACAAGAAAATTCTCGACTACGACCATCTCATGGTTGTCGGTCCTGTTTTCCCTCACGAAGTTGTTGGATTTTCGGGCGGAAATAAGTATATCTTTCCCGGGATCGCCGGCAAGGAGATCATCGATTTCTTCCACTGGCTTGGAGCGGTTATAACCAACCCCGATATAATCGGTAACAAATGGACCCCCGTGCGCCGCGTTCTCGACCTTGCAGCGTCGTACGTGCCCGTTGAAAAAAGTGCTTTTTGTATGGTGGTTAAAGGGCATGAGCTTGCAGGATTGTATTACGGCGGCACGGAAGAAGCGTGGTCGGAAGCCGCCGACCTTTCGGATAAAATACACATCGTCTATAAAAACCACCCCTTCCACACCGTACTTTCTTGTGCGCCCAAAATGTATGATGACCTTTGGACGGGCGGTAAATGTATGTATAAATTGGAACCGGTATTAGCCGAAGGCGGCAAGTTAATCATTTATGCCCCTCATATCACAGAAATATCTTATACGCACGGTGAAGACCTGGACAAAATAGGTTATCATACCCGCGATTATTTTCGGAAACAGTGGGATAAATTCAAGGACTATCCCTGGGGCGTTTTAGCGCATTCAACCCACGTGAAAGGGATTGGAAGTTATGAGAAGGGTGTGGAAAAACCCCGGGCTCAGGTCATACTCGCTACCGGAATACCGGAAGAAAGATGTAAAAAAGTCAACCTTGGTTATATGGATCCTGATTCCGTCGATGTCGGGGCTTATAAAGACCGCGAAGATGAAGGCGTCTTGTATGTGCCCAAAGCCGGCGAAATGTTGTACAGAGTTCGTAAGTAATTAAGTAAAAAAAGTTTAATCGTTTTTAACTCAATTCATTAAGGAGAAAAAGAACAAAATGGCTGAAAAAGCTGACATAGGATTGATTGGACTGGCCGTTATGGGCGAGAATCTCGTCCTCAATATGGAAAGCAAAGGTTTTACCGTATCGGTCTTCAACCGAACTGTTGAGAAAGTCGATAATTTCATGAATGACCGTGCCGCCGGTAAAAATATTATCGGTACGCATTCCATTGAAGAACTGGTTTCAACATTGAAACGCCCCAGGAAGGTTATGCTTATGGTAAAGGCCGGTTGGCCGGTCGATGCGTTCATCGAGAAACTCCTGCCGCATCTTGAGGAAGGCGACATTATTATCGACGGCGGCAATTCTCATTTCCCCGATACAATCCGCCGCACAAAAAATCTTGAGGAGAAAGGGCTGCTCTACATCGGAACCGGTGTGTCGGGTGGTGAAGAAGGCGCCCTGCACGGTCCGAGTATAATGCCCGGCGGATCCCCCGAAGCCTGGCCTCATGTCAAAGACATCCTCCAGAGCGCTGCCGCTAAAGTGGCCGACGGCTCCCCTTGCTGTGATTGGCTTGGATCGGACGGCGCCGGACACTTTGTGAAAATGGTGCATAACGGCATTGAATACGGTGATATGCAGCTTATTTGTGAGGCGTATTACATCATGAAAAATGCGCTTGGAATGAATTCCGACGAGTTGCATGAGGTCTTTTCAGAATGGAATGAAGGCGATCTTGACAGCTACCTTATCGAGATCACTCGTGATATCTTTGCTAAAAAAGACCCCGATACCGGTAATCCTTTAGTTGAACTTATCCTGGATACGGCGGGCCAGAAGGGGACGGGAAAATGGACAAGCCAGGCGGCATTGGACCTTGGCATTCCGGCCCCGACTATCGCCGAAGCCGTGTTCGCTCGATGTATTTCAGGACAGAAAGAGGAACGTGTAGAAGCTTCCAGGGAACTCAACGGACCCGATGGAAAATACGACGGCGACAAAAAAGAGCTTGTCGAGGCGATCAAGAACGCTTTGTATGCTTCAAAAATCTGTTCTTACGCCCAGGGTTTCGCCCTGCTGAAAGAAGCATCGGCGGAGTACGAGTGGGACCTGGACTACGGCCAGATTGCCCTGATGTGGCGTGAGGGATGCATTATTCGCGCCCAGTTCCTGCAGCCTATCAAGGATGCATTCGATGCTGATCCGGACCTTCCCAACCTCTTGCGTGCGCCCTACTTTAAGGAGGTTGTCGAGAATGCGCAGGATGATTGGCGCCACGTGGTTAAAACCGGAGTAGAGCTTGGACTGCCGACCCCGGCATTCAGTTCAGCATTGGCTTATTATGACAGTTACAGGCGCGAGCGGCTTTCAGCCAACCTCATTCAGGCCCAGCGCGACTATTTTGGCGCGCATACTTATCAGCGTATCGATAAGGAAGGTGTCTTCCATACACAATGGCTGGACTAAAACCTGTAATGCGTTGAATTTGTAAATAATCGCGCGGCTTCCTTTCTGTTTGAAAGGAAGCCGCGTTTTTTTATTCTCTCCCATAATCTCATTTCACGCGCACTCAGCAAAACCCAAAACAATTTTTATTGGCCTGACTCCGCTCCACCCGATTTTATCTGTTTGCAAAATATATGAAAATTCAGTAATATGAACTAATAATTAAGTGACTTCTTCTTGAGTTGTTTAATCCTTTTTTAGGAGGCTTCTTATGAGTAGAGTGAGGATGGTGTTGTGCGTGTCTGTGTGTGTGGCTGTGGGGCTTGTCGGGATAGCAAACCTTAGTGCCGAAGAATTATTGGAATCGCCGGAAGATGCCGGCTGGGAATTAGTATTTGAAGATGACTTTGAACGTGAGGAATTGGGCGATAAATGGGAAATTCATGAGGGAAGCTGGGAAATTGTCGACGGCGACCTGCGGGGGAGCGGAACGATCGTCTCGGCTGTACCTCTACCCGAAGACGGCCCCCTGAGCTACCAACGCATGGAATTCCATGCCGTAACCGATGTCGAAGTCATTCAGCTTATCCCCGGAATGGATGTCGAGCCGGAAATAGGTGATGTCAGCTCCTTTATCAATTCCAAGTCAATTGAAACCAGTGAAACAGCACGCCCCACTCGCACCGGCTACTTCTTCCAGTTTGGAGGATACTACAACACACGCAACCGTATCGTTCGTGCGGGTTCTACCCTGGTCGATGATCAGGATACTGAAAACCAGATAGTTGCCGATCAGATGCATCATGTCGTGGTCGAGAATGATGAAGGGCATCTGCGCTTCTTTGTCGATGGGGAGCTCTGGTACGAATATGAAGAAGGCCGTTCTGTCCTTGAAGAAGAACAGAACCGCGTCGGCTTCTATTTCTATACGCGAGCCAGAATAAGCGATGTAAAAGTGTATGCTAAACCGTATTCGGAGTAAGATTCTTTTAAATAAACGATCCCCCAATTCAATAATATGTCCAAAAAACAAAATTCCCGCCCCAATATCCTGCTCTTTATGGTCGATGATATGGGGTTCTCGGATATCGGATGCTACGGTGGCGAAATAGACACCCCCAATCTTGACGCGCTTGCCGAAGGCGGCATGCGGTTCTCCAATTTCTACAATGCCGCCCGCTGCTGCCCTACCCGCGCGTCCCTGTTGACCGGCCTCCATCCGCATCAGGCCGGAGTGGGGAAGATGATCCATAATGAAAAAAATGAGCGTGGGAAAGCCTATCTCGGACACCTTAACCGGGAATGCGTGACTCTCGCCGAAGTTTTGCGCGCTGCAGGCTATTCAACTTATATGTCCGGTAAATGGCATGTCGGTGAAGATAAGCCCCATTGGCCCATGGAACGCGGTTTCGATCGCCATTACGGCCTTATCAGCGGTGCAATGAATTATTTCGACATCACGAAAGCCAAAGTCCTGACCGCCAAGCGAAAATTCGCTCGCGAAAATGAACCCTATACACCGCCCGCTGAAGATTTTTATGCTACCGATGCCTTCACCGATTATGCCGTTGAACGTATCGAGGGGCATGATTCACCGGATAACCCTTTCTTCCTTTATCTGGCCTATAATGCCCCCCATTGGCCTTTACACGCTTTGCCGGAGGATATCGAAAAGTATGAGCGCAGATATCTTGACGGCTGGGCGGAACTGAGGCGTGAACGCTATCAGCGCCTCATCGATCTCAACCTCATTGACCCCGCCTGGCCCCTTTCACCACAGGACGAAGAAGCTTACGACTGGGATGAGCTTGACGACGGAACACGGGCGGTTATGGCGCGCAAAATGGCGATTTACGCCGCACAGGTCGATCGCATGGATCAGGGCGTCGGCAGGGTCGTTGACGCCCTGAAAAATAAAGGTGTATTTGAAAATACACTGATCTTGTTTTTGTCCGATAATGGCGCCTGCCACGAAGGAGGGCCGCTCGGGTTTGATGCCAGGGAAGGACAGGGCGGAAAACCCGGAACGGTCGATTCTTATCTGAGCTACGGAATAAGCTGGTCCAATGCGAGCAATACCCCCTTCCGGCGCCATAAGCACTGGGTGCATGAGGGCGGTATTTCGACGCCGCTTATCGCGCACTGGCCCGGCCATATAGCGGAAAATAGACTGAACCATCAGGTGGGGCATGTGATGGATATTATGCCGACATTCTGTGATGTTGCCGAAGCCGAATACCCGTCCCATTTTAATGAAAACACGATTATACCTGTGGAGGGCAAAAGCCTGACTCCGGTGCTTGAAGGTAAGGAGCGCACACCGCACGACATACTCCACTGGGCGCACTGCGGTAACCACGCTATCCGAAACGGCAAATGGAAACTGGTTATGGAAAAGGAAGGTCCCTGGGAACTATATGATATGCAGAAAGACCGCACCGAATTAAATGATCTGGCGCCGAGGATGCCGGAAAAGGTCAATGAACTCCGTACGCTTTTTCTGGAATGGGCCGAAAAAGTGGGCGTCTGACAATCTATCCCTGACCCAGACCCGAACTCCACCCCTCCCCCCATAAACTTAAGAACAATCGACTTAAAAAAGGAGACACAATAATGAGAGAAAATAATGAATCACTGACTTATGCCGCCGTACTTAAAGAAGCGAGAAAACCTATAGCACCCAATTTCAACCCCGGGCCCGAATACGGAAAAGATAAGCGCCTCTTCCAGGGGATCCCGTCCATAGAACGTGCCCCGTCCGGCCGTCTATGGGCCGTTTGGTTTTCAGGAGGACAGGGAGAAAGCCCGCTCAGTTATGTTATGGTGGTGACCAGCGAAGACGATGGAAAATCCTGGAGCGAGGCCAAAATGGTTATCGATCCCCCCGGACATGTGCGGGCCTACGATCCCAATATCTGGCTCGACCCCAATGGACGTCTATGGCTGTTCTGGACCCAGGCCCATACCTTGCATGATGGACAGTGGGGGGTTTGGACGGTGACGACGGACAATCCGGACGATGAATTCCCTTATTGGTCGGCGCCCAGGCGCTTGACCGATGGTGTGATGCTGAACAAGCCAACAGTCCTTCAGAACGGTGAATGGCTGCTGCCGGTCTCTCTTTATAATGAAAGCCCGCTGAAAAATGAAAAACGTATGCTGCCGGCGTTCCTGCGCACCTATCTGCTCGCTCTCATGACAACCGAAGAGATTGAAAGGCTCGCGGAACGGCAAGGTGCGTGGGTATATGCATCTAAAGACGGTTCAGAATCCCTTATGCCGCGGGGACGTGCTTTAGGAGTCGAAAGCAGCAGAACGCATAATGAACACATGGTGGTGGAAAGGAGCGACGGCAGCCTGTGGATGCTGCTCCGTACCAGCTACGGGATCGGGGAAAGTGTCTCCAAAGACGGCGGAATGAACTGGTCTCCCGTCACGGAATCCGGCATCCCCCATACTTCTTCCCGATTTTTCTTAAGACGTTTGAACTCCGGCAATATCCTGCTGGTAAAAAACGGCCCGATGGAGTCCCTTGATCAAAACGGCGAGCCGTTAAAATTCAACCGTTCACGGCTCACAGCCTTCCTCTCCGAGGATGAAGGGAAAAGTTGGACGGACGGATTGCTGTTAGAGGAGCGCGGTTGCACTTATCCGGATGGAACACAAGCCCCGGACGGCACTATTTACGTGATCTACGACCACGGTCGCCGCAGTGAAAAAGAGATTCTGATGGCCACATTTACGGAAGAGGACCTTCATGCGGGCAAACTCAAATCGTCAAAAGCCCGACAAAAAGTGTTGGTCAATAAGGCGACGGGGATCATATCGGAAGATGAAGACTGGAGCCATTTAAAAGGAAAAGACGACCCCGATGAACCCCTGATTTTCACTGGAATATAAAAAAAGTAACTCCTCAGTGAACCACGTTGCTCCCCACCGTACCTCGTGCCGGTGGGACCAATGATTCATCACTACGTAAGCGATGCACCACCAAGCCCCTCTCACCGACCCCGTGCCGGTGGAAGCAATGATTCACTGGTATGGAGATTGCTGACAGGGAGGGCAGATTCTACACTTGCGGTTGGCGCTCCTGAATATCTCCGCAAAAACAGCTTAAATCTATTCTTTCCGAACCATTATTCTTTGATTCACGCTGAAAAGATGCCTCTTTCATTACATGCTCCAGGCAACAAGGTAGGTAGAGATGCTTACCCCCCCCATTTACATTTGAAGGCGATAAGCTTGTTGTTAGTTATTCCACTTCCGCAATAGGATATGTACGTTTTGAACTTTGCGATGAAAGCGGCAAGGCGATTGACGGTTACGCCCTTGCGGATAGCGAAATCCTTTATGGCAATGAAATAGAGCACAATGTATTGTGGCAGGGAAGCGCGGATATATCAGCACTTGCCGGTAAAACCGTGAGGCGGCGGGTACTCATGCAGGATGCAGATTTTTACTCTTTCAAATTCAGCAAATAAATAAAGGATTGCCATGCAGAAAATTTTAAATATTCAAACAAATGGTGAAATTGACGACCGCGGGCTTATTGATATTTTCCTGCCTGAGGGTAAAGGACCTTTCAAGTTTGTGCTTGGCGTCCACGGTGGCGGCTGGCACAACGGAAACCGAAAATCCTATATCCGTCTCCAGAATAGAATACTGAAGCCAACGGGGTATGCTATTGTGCTTTGCAGCTATCGCTTGCGGCAGGAAGCAAAGTATCCGGCTGCGTACAATGACCTTGTTCACCTTTTGAAATGGCTCAACAATAACGGAGCGGATTATAAGCTTGACACCTCCGCATGTGTCCTCTTAGGCGGTTCAGCAGGAGGGCACCTTGTCGCACTGCTTAACACAAAAGCAACGAAAGAAGAAAACAATATTATTGAGATAACAGGAACAGTTTCCTATTGCCCGATACTTGATATGAAATTGCAATATGAATTTGATGTTAAACGTAAGTCAAGCATGGTTGTAAATTTTCTTGGCGGAACTCCTGAGGAAAAACCTGATCTTTACAAAGATGCTTCTCCAATAAACCATATCCATAAAGATATGCCGCCTATCTGGCTTACCCATGGTGATGCCGACAAAACAGTGGCTATTGAAAACTCAAGAAGCTTTGTCAGGAAAACAAAAGAAACAGGAGCAAATTATCAATACGCCGAGTCCCCTGGTGAAGGCCACACAATGGTTGAGAAAGTTGATATTAACGACAATATACCTGAAAATAACCGGAAAATGGTTTTTGAAGAAGACATGCTTGCCTTTATCAAGGAATGTATGGAAGATTGAAATATTTTGCGAAATAGTGTTCAGTATCTCCCCCCCGCGGGGGGACTCATTCGATGGGGAGCGTTACCCTGTTTCCACGGGCTGACTCCGTGTGGCTGAAACGACGTAGCGTCCAAAAGGGACTTTTGCCGATGAACGAAAAAAACTCATATAGACCTTTCATCGAATGCATTCCATTGCTATACAACGACTTGCACCAGACTGACACCAATATTCAACTGTTGTTTTTTATCACTACTGTCCCAACGTATATCCAGTTATACAAAGGGTTATAATTTAACATTTTTTTTGCAATCCGACAATGCTGCGCCTGTTTTGTGTCCGCCGATTCGC
>JAGYMJ010000621.1 GCA_018400625.1 Planctomycetota bacterium | reverse complement strand
AGCACCCATGAGGGGATTGACTATTATCCACTGCGAGCGGTCATTCTTTACGGGATTTCCGAATGCAAGCGGGCGCAGATATGCCGGGAACTGCTTCAGAAAGGTGACATGGAAACGCTGGGCAAGCACATGAAAATCAGCCACGACGGCGACCGGGTGGTGCGGTGGAATGGGAATCAATATGTCTCGACCGATTTCACAGCCGGCGATGATTATCTTACCAACCTGACATCAAACATTGAAAGCGACGCGGTGAGTTTGGAACTGCACTCAGGCTGCTATTCCTGCTCGACACCTGAAATTGATTTTATTGTGGATACCGCTTGCAATGTCCCGGGAATTTGTGGCGCGCAACTATCCGGTGCGGGACTTGGGGGGTGTGCTATGGTTCTCGCAAAAGAAAGCGCCGTGCAGGCCCTCAAGCAGAAACTCATCGACAGATATTATCAACCCCGCAATATCGAGCCTGAAATAACCATTTGCAACCCCGTGCATGGGTCCGGAACGATCAAATACTGATTTTGACGGTGCCTGTCTGAATCGGGGAGGTATTGAACATATACGTAAGTCCTCAGTGAACCCCCTTGTTCCGGCACAGGGCCGGTGGTGATGAGGCAACGGGGTTCACTGAATATCTACAAACGAAGCACTTCACTGAATTTCTAACTCAAAAGAGGAGAAAAAACACTGGAAGGTATTATCACATCCATAGAGTCCGTTTCATGCAAGGTGGATACTCCCAAAGGGGAATACATCTGCAAAGCAAGGAAAAAACTTACGGAAGGTGACACCGGCCGTAAAAAGCCGTTGGCCGTGGGCGACCGGGTCGTTTTGGAACAAATTGACACCTCTAAGAAAGAAGCCGTTATATATGAAGTCAAACGACGCCGAACCCGCTTATCCCGTTCACATCCGGCCAACCCACGCCTGGAACAAATCATTGCCGCCAACGTGGACCAGGCGCTTATTGTCAGCGCTGTAAAAGAGCCGCCGCTTACAGTCGGGATCATCGACCGGTATGTTATTGCCACCGAATACGGTGGAATAGTGCCCATTATATGCATTAACAAAATTGATCTGATCTCTTCCGACGAGACGGACTATACGGATACAGCCCAGATTTATCGGCAAGCCGGTTATCAGACTGCTCTGGTATCGGCCGAAAGTGGGGAGGGGCTTGAAACGCTCAAAAACCTCTTAATTGACAAAACGACGGTTATCGCCGGACACAGCGGCGTTGGAAAATCGTCTATCATTAACGCGTTGCAGCCGGGTTTGGAGCTGAAGACGGCACCTTTGGGCTACAAAGGCAAACATTGCACGGCTACTGCATCCCTGCTTGGTTTGGATATGGGGGGATATGTTGTTGACACCCCGGGCATAAGAGAACTTCAGCCATGGGACATCGATAAGGGAGAAGTGCAACAGTTTTTCACGGAAATATGGAAAAAAGCTGATGAATGTAAGCTGCCTGCATGCACTCATACCCATGAGCCCAACTGCGCAGTCAAAAAAGCTTTGGAGGAAGGGGAAATCCCCAGAACACGTTACGACTCCTATGTCGCGATTGTGCAATCCGTCGGGAGCAACCAGGCCCCCAGAGCCACCGACGTCGATGATCCGGGTCAACAGATACCAAAAAAGAAAAGACAACGGAGCCGCCGCCGACGTCGCCAGGACATGGAAAATCTTATTGATGAAAACTGGAAGGATTTTATCAACTGAAGGCAGGGACTCTGAAAGTAAGTCCTCAGTGAACCACGTAGCATCCCCACCGTGCCCTGTGCCGGTGG
>JAGYMJ010000620.1 GCA_018400625.1 Planctomycetota bacterium | reverse complement strand
AGACGGGTTTCACTGAATATTTACGGATGCAGAGATGCCCCGTCCCTCGGCCGCCGCCCTCGTGCCGTGAGTTTCCTGTCGAACTGGAAAACAATGTTTTAACGGCGCGAGGGCGGCGGCCGAGGGACTAAGTTGGTTGGTCGACTCTGTAGTGCAGAAATATTGTCCCACCGGAACAAGTCCGGTGGTAACGACGGGGTTGACTGAATATTTCAAATATGATGCTTTCAGGAGACAAAATAATGTATCAATCTATTTTTACAGATGAACTGAAGCTGCCTTTCCCCGAAGCACTCGATATCATTGTTTCATGGGGATTACAACACGTCGATCTTCGCAACAATATTTACGGGAAACCGGTGCATGATCTTAACGAGGCCGAACTCCGCCGGGTAAAATCGGACCTTGACAGCCACGGGCTTACCGTCGGGGCTTTGGAGAGTTCACTGGCCAAAGTCCATATGCCCGACAATCAGCGTCGTGAAGAAGAAGCCGAAAAACTTGAAGGCATTATCCGCACAGCCGAAGCCCTGGAATGTCAACTCGTCCGGTCTTTTTTCTACTGGCAGCCGGATGAAGATGACGCGGGCGAACTGGCCAACCGCAAAGATTACCTCGAAGAGGTGTTGGACATGTTTGCACCGCTTGCTGAGCGCGCCCGGGATGCGGGTCTGAAGCTGGCCTTCGAGAATTGTGGAGTCACAACGGATGAAGTGCTCGCTATGCTTGAGGCACTGGATGAACCCGGATGGGGATTGGCATGGGATGTGAGCAATGAGTGGCTATCTCAAACCGCTCTGAGAAATAACTTCAGGGAACACTCCCTGCGGCTCGCACCGGCAACCCGCCTCGTTCATGTCAAGGCCCGTGGCGCTGCTCCCAAACTCGGTGATGCGGCCCCTTATGATGATGTCCTGCAAATACTGGATAACAGCGGATTCGACGGCCCCGTGAGTATCGAGACACACTACGGGCGTGATCCCGTTAACATGTCGAAATCTTCACTTGATACCATACGGCGTTCATGGCCGAGCGCCGCGCCGGGCATGATGGAAGCACCCGAACCATCCATCGAGGTCACTCGTGATTATAAACCCGTTGGTTTTGTCGTCGTGGGACTGGGTATGGGACGTAAACGTGCGAAGCAGATTCAGAGCACTCCCGGTGCAAAACTGGTGGGCGTCTGCGATATCGACGAAGAGCGCGCCAAAACGGTTTCTGATGACCTCGGCGTGCCCTATTCCACCGACTTGCGTTACTGGCTGGATGACGACGAAGTTGAGGCGTTGTTCGTCGTGACCCCCAGCGGCAGCCATGTCGAAACCGGCCTCATGGGCATTGAAGCCGGCAAAAATGTGCTGGTCACCAAACCTATGGATACAACGATGCAGGCGTGCAGCACGTTGGTGGAACGCGCTGAAGAGAAGGGGCTGCTGGTCGGCGTTGGATTTCAAAAACGATTGACGCCGGAATGGCTTGAGGGGCAAAGGTTCGTCGAAGAAGGAAAACTCGGGCGCCTGCTGGGTGGTGAGGTCTCGCTGAAGGTGCTGCGCAGCATGGAATATTTCCGGCAAAATGGTGGCTGGCGCGGAACCATACGCTGGGACGGCGGCGGGGTTTTGAGCAACCAGTGTGTGCACCATCTCGATCAGGTGGTCTTCTTCCTGGGGCTGCCGGAGAAAGTGCGCTGTGATATCCAGACACAAAACCACGATATTGAAGGCGAAGACCTGGCCTGTGCCGATCTCATGTACGCCAATGAGGCGCGGGTCAAGCTCTATGCGACCACATCCTATCCGCATAAAACATGGTATTACCGCCTGGAACTTCACGGAACCGAAGGCGCAATAAGCATGGCCTCGGGCGGCCCCCTTGAAAGCAGCCGTGTCAGATATTACAGCCGCGACGTTTGGAGCGACAAGCCGCCGACGAGAGTCGAGCCGCAGTGGCTTAATATGATGGATAATTTTGCTGCGGCCATCCGGACCGGCGCCCCGTTGGTATGCAGCGGACGGGACGGTATGCGTACCCAGTCACTGCTTGCCGCCCTCTATGAATCCGGACGGGAAAAAGACGGTGAATGGGTCGAGGTAAAGTAAAATACTTTGTCCACGAAGCATTTTTACCGCCATCGTATGCCGGCCGCCTTCCGACGCTGTTAATCAGCGGTGCTGATCTCAAAGCGAAATATTCTTGATTTCTCGTGTGATATTTGGTAAGTCCTCAGTGAACCACGGAGCATCCCCACCGTGCCCTGTGCCGGTGG
>JAGYMJ010000619.1 GCA_018400625.1 Planctomycetota bacterium | reverse complement strand
GTGCGACGCACAGGCAGGCACAGGGCACGGTGGTGATGAGGCAACGGGGTTTACTGAACATTTACCATTATGTCCATGTGAAACAGATGTATTAACTTGAAATCTAAATCAACTCCTCTATAATAGGGGATAGATTATTAGTAAGTCCTCTGTGAAACATGTTGTTCCCCCCGTCACAGAGAACAGGGCACGGTGGTGATGAAAAGACGCACTTCACTGAATATCTACGATGATTAAGCAGCGGGATAAGGTCAAGTATCCAGCAAACCCTGTCTTTTACCATCGGGCTTTGTTCCGGTGGTGAAATTGCCGGAAGCAACGTGGTTCCCTGAGGACTTGCGGATAAGGATTCACTGTTTATTTATAAGGAGGTTCCGGAATGAAAATCGGCGTGGCTTATTACCCCGAACAATGGCCTAAAGAGCGTTGGGATGAAGACGCGCGTAATATGGCTCAGTTGGGTATAGATGTTGTCAGGCTTGGTGAGTTTGCCTGGTCTCGTCTTGAACCTCGCCGTGAGCGGATACAGATGGATTGGCTGGAGGAGGCTATAGATGTTTTAGCATCTCACGGCATGAAGATCATTCTCGGTACACCTACCGCAGCCCCGCCCCCCTGGTTGTTCACCCGACATCCCACCATCCTTCCGGAACGGGCGGACGGCCGCAAGTTTTACTATGGATCGCGGCGTCATGCTTGTCTCAATAATCCGGCCTATCTTAAATATGTCCGCAGAATTGTCACCGAACTGGCAAAAAAATTTGCCGATAATCAGCACCTTTTTGCCTGGCAGATCGATAATGAAGTGAGCTTTGAAAAGGGCGGCGTTTGCTATTGCGATGAATGTGAACAGGCGTTCCGAATGTGGCTGAAACGTCGATATGGGACTATTGATCGCCTCAACAAAAGATGGGGTACGGCTTTTTGGAGCCAGGAATTTGTGGATTGGCATGAAATACCTATCCCGAGAGAAACCGTCGTCGCTCCCCACCCTTCTTTGCTCCTGGATTATAAAAGATTTGTTTCAGCCCAAACCCGGGCTTTTGTGAAAAAACAAAAGGATATAATCAGGGACTACTCCAGGAGTGATGTGCCGATTACTGTCAATGAGCCCGAACCGATTCTCTTGCCCCATGTCAATGCCTATTCGCTGGCGGAATTGCAGGATGTCGTTTCTTTAGACAATTATCCGAGCCGCTTGTCAAGACTTTCCATGACTATCAGAGGACTGGATTTTGCCCGTTCTCTGAAAAACAACTCTTTTTGGATCATGGAACAGCAGGCGGGCGCAACCGTTAATAGTTTTCAGCCAAGGCCCGGACAGTTGCGTTTATGGGCTTGTCAATCCTTTTTCAGGGGAGCGGATCTGATATGCTTTTTCCGATGGAAAACCGCTCCCAGCGGTCAGGAAACACATTGGCACGGCATTCTCGATTCCGATGGCATGCCGCGGAGACGCTACAGTGAGATCAAACAGACGGTGGAGGATCTCAAAAGTCATGAAAAGGATGTCGGGCATTCTTTACCGCTTGCTAAAGTAGGAATATACGTGGATTTTGAGTCCGCCTGGGCTTTGGAAGCCAACCGTTTCGGTGCTAAACCGGATTATTTTCAAAAAGTCTCCCAATTCCATGAAATCCTTCGCCAACGCGGTATAACCGCTGATTTTGTGGCGGAAAACAGCCCCCTGGACGATTACAGTCTTGTCGTCGCCCCCTCGCTGTTCATATCCAACCCGAAACTTATCAGCCGTTTGGAGGTCTATACGCGAAAAGGGGGAGTATTGCTGGCTACCGCCCCTTCAGGGCATGTCACCACCACAAACACCACCGGTGATATTCGTCCTCCCGGTGCACTTTCCTCCCTTCTGGGTGTCGAAGTTCTGGAAATGGACAGAGTCGAGAAGGACGGCAATAGCGTCAAGTTCAACAACGATGGAAGTCGTTTTGAAGCAGGAAAGTTGTGCTGCATACTGGAGCCCCGCGGTTCGGACGTTCTGGCCTGTTATGAAAAGGACTACTACGCCGGTTCGGCCGCTTTCACCGTCGCGGAGGCCGAATATGGCAAAGCCTTGTTCCTGGGCGCTGAATTGCAGGAAAAGGGACTTGAAAGAGTGCTTGATTATGCGCTGAAAACCGCTGGAATCGAACCCGTACCATGGAAGGCAAGCGAGGAGGTTGAGGTTGTCGAACTTAAAAATGAAACGGAGCATGCGAGAAAATTTTCTCTCTTAAACCACTCGCACGAAAAAAAAGTGATTGATTTTGCCGAGGAATGGACCGTTAAGGATGTTTTCTCGAACCACCAGGTCGAAAACAGCCTCGAATTAGAACCCTATCAAGTCACCGTCGTCGAGCTATGCCGGACATGAAGCGACAAAAACCGAATATCCTGTTCTTTTTTACCGACGACCAGCGTTTTGATACTATTCACGCGCTCGGCAATGAGCAAATCCATACACCTCATCTTGATTCTCTCGTCGAACGCGGAACGACTTTCACCCATGCGCATATACCCGGAGGAACCTGCGGTGCCGTTTGCAGGCCCAGCCGGGCTATGCTCCATAGCGGGCGGACTTTATTTCACCTCGACCGCAACGGCAAGGATATACCGCCCAATCATACCACACTCGGAGAATCTCTCAGGGAGGCCGGCTATACCAATTTCGCAACAGGGAAGTGGCATAACGGCAAAAGTGCTTTTGCCCGAAGTTTTGACTCCGGAGATGAAATTTTTTTCGGCGGTATGAACGACCATTGGAACGTGCCGGTCTATCGTTTCGACCCCACGGGGAAGTACGGTAAAAAGTGCCCGTATATTGCAGAACCCAAAAGCTCCAACCAAAGAGAAATTCGTCATTGTGATCATATTGAACCGGGGAAACATTCCACCGATCTCTTTGTTGATTCCGCTATCGATTTTCTGCAACAGTACGAAAGATCCTCCCCCTTTTTTATGTATCTTTCCCTGATGGCCCCGCACGATCCACGGACGATGCCGGAAGAATTTCTCCGGATGTATGATCCCGAAGAAATCAACCTGCCGGAGAATTTCGCCGCCCAACATCCCATAGATACCGGCGCGTTGAGAATCAGAGACGAATTGCTGGCCTCCTTCCCAAGAACCGTTGATGAGGTCAAACGCCATATCGCTGAATACTATGCGATGATATCCCACCTTGACCATGCGTTCGGACGTGTTTGTTCCGTGCTCGATAAAAAAGGGTTTACGGAAAATACCATTATTGTCTTTGCAGGTGATAACGGCTTAGCCGTCGGACAACATGGATTGATGGGCAAGCAAAACCTCTATGACCACAGCGTGCGCGTGCCGCTTGTGTTTGGAGGACCGGGAATACCCGAAGGAAAGACGCAGAACAGCTTGGTGTATTTACTCGATATTTTCCCCACCTTATGCGATTTTGCGTGTGTTGACATCCCGAGCTCAGTCGAAGGGAAAAGTCTCGCTCCCTGCTTAAGCGACCTGAATCATGATATCCGAAACAACCTTTATCTCGCCTATGCAGACAGCATTCGCGGCATTACTGACGGACGCTTTAAGCTGATAGAATATTATGGGGGTGATACGCAGCTTTTTGACCTGGGGAAAGACCCCCGGGAAAAATTCAACATTGCTGAATGCGAAGCGGAAGCGACTCGACTCGCCGGAATGCGCAGAGAGTTGGTGGAAATGGCTGACCACTATGATGACTTCACCCACCCCAAGGGGGAGAAATTCTGGAGGAAACGGCAGGATTTAAGAGCCATATATTGAAATATCAGAACAATTTGCGCACCAGCACACGCGAAAAAACTTTACAGTGCAAATTCCTCGCACCTTACGGCAATTGACAGGTAAGTCCTCAGTGAACCCCGTAACATCCCCACCGTGCCCTGTGCCGGTGG
>JAGYMJ010000618.1 GCA_018400625.1 Planctomycetota bacterium | reverse complement strand
ACTTTCAGCATCTACGGTGCTTTTGTTCTTGGAACGATCAGATTCCATACCAACGTTCCCGACTTCCCAGATTCTCAAAGTATTTTCTCCGGAACTGCCGGTGTCGGCAGATTCCAATCCTAAAGGAGCCAGTTCCCTGTCCATAGAGCGCAAAAGAGACTGCGCACTGCGCTGAACCTCAAAATCAGGGTCTTTAGCCGTTTTTCTTATTAAGTTCTCGATCTTACTCTGCGGGAACCAATTCAGCATCATGACGGCATTTCTACGGACGGCCTCGTTGGGATGGTCCAATACTTTTTTAATACACTCCAGCATATGCTCCGAGTCACGTCCTATTTTAGAAGCCAGTGAATCAAGAGCAAACGTAACGACCAGTTCGTCCTCATCATCCAGCTTTTCCTCGGTGATTTCCATTGCCCTGGAGGTACCATTGGCGGCCAGCGCCAGCATAGCCTCACGTCGCGTTTGAGTATCTGGATCATTGACCAATTCCCGCAACAGCGGCAGTACGTCATCAGAATCAGCAAAGCCCAGTACCTTGGCAAAATCTCTCTTAAGACTTAAGTCCGGTGTTTCAGTCAACAATTTGAAAAAATCGCTTTCATTGTCCGATAACGCTTCCAGCATGTTGGATTTAAGCGGATGATACTTACTGCCAATGACAAGTCCTAATGAATTAACCCCCGCGGTACGAACATTGTCGTCTTCAGCAGAGAGGGTTTTTTGCAGCAGTTCAAACACATGCTCGCCTTCAAGCGTTTCCATCGCCTCAACAGCACGCACGCGTATGGCGGTATCTTCGGATTCGAGACATTCTTTAATAATAGCGTAAGCACTTTCTGCGTCCCTGATGTCTATCAGCAAATCGGCTGCAGCCCGGGCCAGTTGTGTTGAACCGAACCGTACGGCGGCTCTGATCAAAGCGGCGGTAACGCCGGGTGTCGGGCTGCCTATGGATAATTCCACAAGTGTCTGACGCACGGTATCCTGTTTTGCTTTTTTGAGCGATTCTTCCGCATACTTAAACATCTCATCTTCGTCAAGTTTGTTCATGGAATCTAAAATGTCATGACACCATATTCGCACTTTCTGACGCGCACTTCGGGAGGTGGAATGAATAACCATATGCAATTATTCCTCTGGAATATGAGAAACCAAAACTCATTTCAAGAACATAAACAAAGACCCTCAGCACCGGTTAAGCGACACTGAGGGTCTGAGCACGGAGCGGATTAGTCATTACTCTCCGCCCTCTTTGTTGGGTTCGTCGTCGCCTTTTTCACCAATAGTGCTTCGCATATCAGTGTCGGCCTCGATATTTTTCAAACGATAATAATCCATTATCCCAAGATTGCCTTCCCTGAAGGCCTGGGCAACAGCTTTGGGCACTTCAGCCTCGGCCAGCACAACCTTTGCTCTGTTTTCCGCGACGAGAGCCTGCATTTCCTGTTCACGCGCAACAGCCATTGCACGGCGCCGTTCTGCCAGGGCTTGTGCGACCCTCTTATCCGCTTCCGCCTGATCGGCCTGTAATTTAGCTCCTATATTTTCTCCCACATCGACATCGGCTATATCAATGGAGACGATTTCAAAAGCGGTTTCAGCATCTAATGCCTTATCTAATACCCTCCGTGAGATAAGGTCGGGATTTTCAAGAACGGCTTTGTACGTTTCAGAAGAACCGATAGTTGTAACGATCCCCTCCCCCACACGGGCTATAATCGTCTCCATCCAGGCCCCACCTACGAGCTTCTCGACGTTTGCCCTCACCGTCACCCGTGCTTTAGCTTCCAGTTGTATTCCATCTTTCGCGACGGCTGCGACTTTAGACCGGCCTTTGCTTGGGTCGGGACATTCAATGACGGCGGGTTTAACATACATGCCGACAGCCTGGAGAACATCACGTCCGGCAAGATCGATGGCGCAAGCCATGTCAAATGTCAGGGGGATACCGGCTTTACTGGCGGCTACCAGAGCGCGTATAACATTCGGCACATCACCGCCCGCAAGAAAATGCGCTTCCAGCAACCGGGTTTTCAGCTCCAAACCGGCTTTTATACCCATAATGCGGCTATTAACAATAGTACTGGGGCTGACCCCCATCAGGCGCATCGAGACGATTTCAAAAACTCCCACATAAGCGCCGGCCAGCAATGCGCGTATGTAAAGAAAACCGTAGCTGAAAAGAAATATCAAAAGCGCAAATAAGACCAATAAACCAACAATTACCAACAAGACCAGCGGACTCGACATTTTCGCCAAAGCAATTCCTGAAAACATTTTATATTTCTCCTATAAAAGTAAAAAAACCAATATTTACTGAAATGCGTAGGTTTCTCACCACCGGCACAGGGCACGGTGGGGGAACAACGTGGTTCACTGAGGACTTACTTCTTGACAACTCGCTCCAAATTTTATTTTCCTTCATTTGCCTTGAACGATCTTATTTTGTCAGATTTCAGATGAGGATTCAAATGAAAAGGAATAATTTGTTGTGCATTGAGATAAAATATGTCGATGTACGGCTCTTAAGCGCTTACGCATTTTCAGAGACTGTGCTCTGAAAATGGGGCACCTGGCGGTGCAGTACAGCGTAACGCCAAAAATTACAAATCCAAGAAAATGTTTTTTTGACATCAACATGTTCTATTGAAAGGTTTTATGTTTAATTGCCTATCTGAGACCGGTTCGGCTAATTTATTACTATTGCACCGGTTGGACATCCGGTCCTGCACACGTCGCACCGCGTGCATTTTTCACTGTCGATTTCATGCTGTTGGTAAGGGCGCATTTCAATGGCTTCCGCGGGGCAGTTTTGGGCGCAAATCGTACAGCCTATGCAGTCTTCTGTAACGACATAGTCTATCAATGCTTTACATTTACCCGCCGGGCATCGCCCTTCGATATGGGCCTGGTATTCGTCCCGGAAATGCTCTATGGTCGAAAGCACCGGAGTGGGGGCTGTACTCCCCAGACCGCAAATACTGCCCTGAGCAACCATCCGTCCCAGGTCTTCCAGTTTCTCAATATCACCGGATCGGCCTTCGCCCGCGCACAAGCGTTCCAGGATATCGAGCATTCTGCGGGTACCGACCCGGCAAAAGGTACACTTGCCGCAGGATTGATTTTGAGTAAATTCCAGGAAATAACGGGCTATGTCCACCATGCAGTCGTCCTCATCCAGAACGACCATTCCTCCGGAACCCATGATCACGCCGGCATTGGTAAGGTCTTCATAATCGACGGCTGTATGCGACAAGCGGGCGGGCACGCAGCCGCCCGATGGCCCGCCGACCTGTATGGCCTTGAGTTCTTTTCCACCGGGCACCCCACCGCCTATTTTTTCCACGATATCTTTGAGCGAAATTCCCATGGGGACCTCGATCAACGCTCCTCTTGCTATCTTACCCGCCAGCGAAAACACCTTTGTGCCCTTACTCTGATCCGTCCCCAGCGAAGCAAAGGAGTCCGCTCCCCGCTCGATGATCCAGGGCACATTGGCATACGTCTCCACGTTGTTGACCAGCGTCGGGCTTCCCCACAGTCCCTTATGCGAGGGGTAGGGCGGGCGCAGCTTCGGCATCCCTCTGCGGCCCTGTATCGCTTCCATCAGCGCCGTCTCTTCACCACATACAAAAGCGCCCGCGCCTTTTTTGATCTCAAGATTGAAGCTGAAATCGCTGTTCATGACGGCGTTTCCGATGAGATTCCTCTGCCTGCAAACATCCAGCGCATGCTCCATACGTCTGAGCGCTACCGGATATTCCGCACGAATATACAAAAAACCCTTGTCCGCGCCCACGGCATAGGCCGCAATAAGGACCCCTTCGATAATGCGGTAAGGGCAGGACTCCAGAAGCATTCTGTCCATGAATGCGCCGGGATCACCTTCATCACCGTTGCATAGGAGATATTTGACCGGGGCATCTTTTTCGGCGACCGCAGCCCATTTGTCCCCGGTGCTGTAGCCGGCCCCGCCCCGGCCCCTCAAACCGCTTTTTTTGATGAGATCAATAACCTCCCGACCGGACAGTTTCTCCAGACAATACCGCAGCGATCCGAAACCGTTTTTTGTCAAATAAGTCTCAATATCCCCCGGGTCGTCACTGCTGCATCCAAGCGTCGTTATCTGTTTCTGTGCGCCCATATAGGCGGCAATTTGCTTGTCCCGAAAATCCATCAAATGCCTGGTAACCGGCCCGCGGCCGTTATCGCAGACCAGACTATCCAGTGCGCTGGAGATGTGGTGCGTCACCCTCCGTCCCAGTTGAGGTATTTTGAAGTGTCTCAGCAGTACAGGTTTGACGTCTTCCGGCCGGACCCTGGCGTAGGTAAAGGTTTTCCCGTTGGGCAGCGCCAGTTCCAAAAGCGGCGTTTCATCGCATAGACCTACACACCCGACCGGTTTAATCCGCGCCGCAATACCCGTTTCTCCGAGGGCATTCTCTGCAGCTTTGTATATGGCGCCGCATCCCCTGGCCACGCAGCAGGAATCCAGACTGACCCGAATCTCGGGCAGAGAGTCGGGGTCGATATCCAGCGATCGACGCTTCTTATCGGATTTTTGTTTCTCGCGCTCAAGATATTTCAAAAAATCTTCCACCACCTCTCCCGCCGTATCCGCCGTCACATGGCCGTATGTTACTTCCCCGATCTGAACAGCCGGCGCCAGCGTACAGCATCCAAGACAGGCGACTTTTTCGACCGTAAAGTTCTTTTCAGCGTCCGTATCGTCATTCTCATCAATATTGAGATAACGTTTGAATCCATCATGTACCGGCTGGGCGCCTTTCACATGACAGGCCGTGCCGACACAAACCTGGATTATGTGCTTTCCCGCCGGTTTGAAGCGGAACTGATCATAAAAACTCGCCACCCCGGTTACAGCAGCCGGAGTAATTTCCGTGATCTCACAGACCCGCTCCAGCGCAGGCTGCGGGAGGTAGCCATAATGTTCCTGAATCTCCTGCAGTATATCCAGAACCAGATGTTTCTTCGCGCCGATCCGTTGCACGGTGCGGTCAACAAACCCCAGGTTCACGGCTTCTAAATCATTACCATCATTATCCATTATTCACTGTACCCGATACAAAACAGATGTTCTTCTCCTCTCACATACATACGCCCCTCGGCAAAAGCAGGTGATGCCTGGACCTGCTCGCCCAACGGGTATTGACCGAGCAGTTCATACTCATCTCCCGCCGCCAGGATATACCCTGCGCCCTCGGCACAAAACAGGTAGATGCTGTCTCCCACCAGACTGGGGGAGGCATAAAAATCACCGCCGATATAGTCCTGCCATGCCGGCCGTCCGTCTTCCAGGTAATGCACGCTCAAAGCCCCACCGTAGGTGCCGAGCATATAGACTCTTTCCCCGTCACTGAGCGGGCTGGTGATATCCGGGATGCCCCTGTCAATTTCCCATTTGACCTCTCTATTGTCATCGCCCTCTCCCGGTCCCGATGGTTCCACGGCAATCATGGCCACGTAAGGTGAAATAGCCAGGATCAATCCTTCAGCGTAGATCGGCGAAGGAGCGATCTCTCCGCTGAGGATATCCGCCCGCCATAGCTCCTCCCCATTTTGCGGATTATAAGCGATAAGATATGGTTCACTGCTGGTTATCAACTGATCACCGTACTGCGTCTCGATAATAATCGGAGTAGTCCACGAATTCATGACATCACGAGCGGTTCGCCAGACGGTATCACCGGTCTCACAATCCAGAGCAATGAGCCACGATTGGTCGTCGTCGGCCTGTCCGTTATCATACTGAATGATCACCGTGTTGCCATATCCGACAAGCGAGCTTGCATGCCCATAGACGTTGTCAGGAACGCCCAGGTTGACCACCCATTGCCGATCTCCGTTGAAATCAAATGCCGCCACATCACCGGTGGGAAAGATGGCATAGACCTGTCGGCCATCGGTGCAGGGCGTAGCAGGAGCAAAACCCGTATCAATGTTCAATTCTATATCGGAAACACTGACGTTTAATTCCGGAACATCGCCCGTCCATAAGAGTTCCCCGTCCAGGGCGTCGTAGCAATAAACCTGTTTTTCGGTTTCGGTTCCGCCGGTAAGAAACACCTTGTCGTCCCAGACGATGGGTGAACCTTGCCCATCCAGGGGCACCGGACTTTTCCACAGGATATTATCGCCCGTCTCAACATCCCATTCCCTGGGAATGTTCTCGAATTGACTTACCCCCAAACCGCCCGGCCCCCTGAACCTTGGCCAGTTGAGCCCGATTTCTTCCCGGTCGGGAGGCCCCGGAAATTCCTTCTTCGCTACAGGCTCATCTTCAGCGACTTCGATCACATAATCGTCAACTGCAGGATTCAGAAAAAACGTTGCAGCAGCCATCAGGCCACCAAGAATTATTCCCGCCCCTGCCACAGTCCGCCTTGACATTGCCGCAGCAGAGTCATATTCTTCGTCATATTTTTTATTGGAGGAGGGGGCCGGCAGTCTTTCACGTCTCTTCTTCGCCCATTGAGCCGCGGTCAACATCACGGCCAAATTGAAAAGCAGCAGGTATCCGGCCCGGGAGGCGACGCCATACCACTGGAAACGGATGGAACGGGTGAGAATATCCAGTTCGCGCACCTCCTGCAATAAGGCTTCGTTGCCGGGCGCGGCTCCCAATTCACTTTTAATCTCCTCGATTCTTCTCTCCTGCCCCGGCAGGGTATGCGAGTAATGAAAATAGCGCACACTCAGGAAACCTATGAGGAACAGGGAAAACAATCCTGTAAGGCATGTTATGAAAATCGCGGCCTGCCACGATTGAAAGGTTCGTTTTTTTGTGCTGTTATTCTCAAGCATAGTCGTTCAGATACGGGAGAGTTCAGCTTTTTAGCCAACCCTCAAATCTTCTTCCTCCTTTATTCTCTGTCTGCGCAGACGCTCATTTGGACAAAGTTCAAAACAACGACCGCAGGCCAGGCAGTCACTCGGGTCGGCTTTATACTCCCGACTGCGGCGGCGGACGGTATGCCGGATCAATGATGCGGCGACAACAAGTCCGAGAAAAGCGCCCAGGAGACGGCTTCCCTGGTGATAAGTTGCCTGGATTTCTGCTGAAAGCTCATAAAGAGACTCGATGGATTGGTCCCCGGTGCTGCGAAACGCCTCGCTTTGATCGGTTGTGCCGGCGACCTCACCGCTCTCTTCCCGATAAATCCTGTCCGCCAGCCGGACATCCGGATGGGCACGCGCCAATAAACTGCTGATTCGCGCTCCGCCCAGACCGCCTGCAAAAACAATTATCGGCAGGAGCACTATCGAAACGGCCAGCATTTTTTTCCTGCGCGCCAGTTCCTCCCCGGAGGCCTCGCCGGTCGGTTGACGGATCGCGCCGAACGGGCAGCTGTCTTCACATAGCCGGCATTGTATACATTCATCGGAGCTGATTTTTACTTTCCACTTCGATATACGCGACAGATGCCGCAGAAGTATTCCGTACGGACACAAAAAACGGCAATAAGGGCGGCCGATAAAAATACCGACGACAAGGAAAGCGCCGCCCAGCATCAGAGCGCCCAGGCTCCCACTGAACCTGAAAAACGATACAAAGGGGTCGTAACGGCAAATGATAAAACCGGCGCCGGTAACCGCCAGGAGTACGGCCATCCCCAGGTAAACATATCCCAGGAGCCTCAGCGGCACTTCCAGCCAGTACGGAACAGATAGTGGTTTTAGCAAAACAATGTCCTGTATCGCTCCAAGCGGGCAGGCTGTCCCGCAAAATATCCTCCCCCAAAAAAGCGACAACACCAACGGCAATAAAAACAGTATTATCACCACGACCGGCACGGCATAGCCCTGATCAAATATCGTCAGCGTTATGTTCTGCGTTGCGCCGACGGGACAGATACAGCCCCGCCGCCAGAAGCCGAAAAACGCCAGCGAAAATATCATCAGGCCCCAAATATATTTGCGTTTTCGTTTCGTAAAAACAAAATAGGTACCCAACCCGAGTACGGCAGCCAGAACGATGACGGCAAGGTATTCGTAAATATCTGATGCGGAAGGCGGGGTTTCCGTTGCTGGCATTTCATAGCCGCTTTCAAAATCAGGGGGGGGGAACCGCAAGGCGCCGGTATCCGCTCCTGCTGCAAAGCAGAAGAAAAGAGAGATGATCAATGCCGTCAGCAATATTATGCCGGTTCGACGCATAGGATTCATTTCACCTCTTTGAGAATATAAGGTTCTTCTGCCGGAACTCTCCGAATCGCCTGCGCGGGACAGGCGGCCGCAATGGCACATTCATTGCAATCAAGGCACAGATTATGACGTATCTGCAAAAACAGCGAACCGTTACCGAAGGCATTACAGCCCTTAACGCATCTTGCGCACCCGACACATAAATCTTCGTCAATGGCGTAGCTGAAATAGGGGTCTTCAACAAAAGACCTTTGAATGGCGCCGGTCGGACAGACAAGGTTTTCAGCGCCGGTATCCAGTTCTACGGGGTCGGACTCAAAGAATCCGGTACAAAGATCACAGTAACCGCATATTGCTTTAACCTGCACGCACTTGACGGCCGATTGGGCAAGCACGCACCTGGTTTCACACCTTCCACAGCTATTGCATTTATAGGGATCGATCTGCCAGACGGTTTTTTTCTCGGAAGAGCTGGTCAATGCAAAGCCTGCAAGCCCGCCGAGCGCCGCGATTGAAACGCCCCAGAGCCCCTCCTTCAGAAATGCTCGTCGCTCCTTGTGTTTCTCACCTTTCTCACCCATCGCTGCGCTCCGAATTTTTGTCCCTTATCGACCTGGCCCGGGGAAGCCCGCAATCGGCAAACACGTGACATTGCGGGCAGATTCCATTATTCAAACACTTCCCCTCACGCAGCAATTTTTTGCGTTTAAGCGCCGCAGCAAGACCGCCGGCGCCCATAACCCCGAGTGCGGCACATCGCAAACCCCCGAAAAGCATATCGCGTCGGGTGAGTTCTTTATTTTGTTTTACGTTGCTCATTTTCTCTCCATTTTTTTCATTATTCAGCAAGGGGATTAGCCTGAAAGCAGCCATTCAGCACAAAAACAGTCAAAAAAACATTTCTGACAGCCCAGTTATTTTAAAGAAAAACTGACTTAAACCTACCAGAGGTCAAGACGTGTTTCTTCAGTACCAAAGATAATTTTACCGGAATAGACGCCTGAAATATCTGCTATAGCTTTCTCAGAAGAACCCGGCACACAAAGATCAGGGCCTGTATGGGTAAGAATCAGGGTAGAGGCTTTACTTTCAGCAGCGAAACGGGCCGCATCCAAAGTTCCTGTCTGCCCCGGCGCCTCGCCGTCATTGTCCATGATGTGCTGATGATTCCAGCAATTTACCACCAAAACATCCGTATCAAGAGCAAAACCAGGGAGCTGCTTACAGGGACCGGTATCTCCGGTAAAAACGATGCTGCCTTTCGGAGTATCTATGCGATAAGCAAGTGATTTCAACCAGGGCTCGACGTGGTGCATCGAAGCGGCGGTCACCTTCCAATGGCGATTTTCAGCCACTGTCCCCTCATCAATATCGCGCACATCCAGGTTGGGAACAGGACGGGGCAGAGAACCGCCACGATTTTTATGAACACTCTGACTTACCGGCGCACCTACACGGGCTTTCCAGTCGTCGCAGTATGCCCCTTCTTCCCCAATTAATTTTTCGATCATTCTTTCTGTCGGGGGTGGACCAAAAACCTGGAGAGTGTTCTCGTCTCCCGTGCTTTGGTCCCATCGACATAAGAGAAAACAGGGGAGATCAGCGTTGTGATCAAAATGATGGTGGGTAAGAAAAAGCGCGTCAATTTGCGTCGGCCACAAGTCGCACTTGACCATCTTGTATGTGGCAGCGGGGCCACAATCAATCAGCAAATAATCATCACCCGTCTTCAAGACATAAGCTGTTCCAAATCTTGTCTTGGCAGGCGTTGGTGTACCGCTTCCCAGTATGTATAAGGCATCTTCCCTAACACTCATATTTGCACTCCTTTTGCTTAGAATTTGAATGATATGAACCTCAAAGTCTTACGTAAATATTCAGTGAAACACGTTACCGCCGGGCTTGTCCCGGTGGAGCGATATTTCTG
>JAGYMJ010000617.1 GCA_018400625.1 Planctomycetota bacterium | reverse complement strand
AGGCACGGTGGGGATGCCACGGGGTTCACTGAGGACTTACGAATCTTCATTCCACCGGCACAAGACACGGTAGAGATGCTGCGGGGTTCACTGAAGACTTACCAGACAAAAAAAAATGCGACCGGAATGAGGGGAGGGAAGGGGGAAAACTCATCCCGGTCGCTAAATGGAAAAAACTCTCTCTTGTTCATCAAGACTAACGGTATTTTACATGTTCAAGGCAATCATTTCAAATAAAAATGCTCTCCGAACGAGTAAAATATCCTCCATTCTCTCTGCAAGATCATATTTTTCAAGATGATAAACAGACAACAAAAAAATGAAAATGTTCTCAAAAACTCCGTTCAATTTTCCAGATTAAAAATTGCTATAGATGAAAAAAAATTGGCGCCGAAAGCCGGACATGCAATGAAATTTTTAGTAAAAAACCTTTTCCCCACGATTTTAATCTTCTGTTCAGAACAGAAATTCATAAAATCCTTGATGGTAAGGATTTTCACATTAGGAGTATCATACCAGCTATAAGGAAGCAGGGGAGTGACAGGCGCCCTTCCAGTTAATAAAAGCCTTAACCTGATGGACCAATGGCCGAAGTTGGGGAAGCTGACGATTGCCCGTTTGCCGACCCTTAGCATTTCGTGCATAACTTCTTTAGGTTTGAGTGTTTGTTGCAGGGTTTGGCTGAGAATAACACAATCAAACGACTTTTCCTGGAACATTTTCATCCCCTCCTGCATGTCGCCATGATAAACCGGCACGCCCTTTTCAATACATTTCCGGACGGAATTCTCATCAATTTCGATTCCCCGCCCATCGATTTCTTTTTCTCTTATAAGATCCTGAAGAAGCTTACCGTCTCCACAACCGAGGTCAAGGACTCTTGATTTTTCAGAGATATGCTTTTCTATGTATTCATAATCAAGTCGGATAGGCATATTACTTCTTCTCCCGGATTCCGTTCTGGCAGTTAGTCAAAAAATTCTTAATAACGTTTTCAATGGCGCGATTCTCTAACAAGAAAACATCATGCCCATATTCAGATTCGATCTCACAAAAGCTTGCATTCGCCGCGTTGGCCTGCAAGGCCCGGACAATCTCCCTGGACTGGTAGGAAGGGAAAAGCCAGTCGCCGGTGAAGGAAATGAGAAGGTACTTGCTTTTGACACTTTCAAACGCCTTTATCAGCGTCCCGTAGTCGCTGACCAGGTCGAAATAATCCATCGCTTTGGTCATATAAAGATAGCTGTTGGCGTCGAACCTCTGCACAAAGCTGTCCCCCTGGTGGCGCAAATAACTTTCGACCTGAAAATCCGGCGGTCCGAAATCATATCCAACCTTATTTCTATCCTGCAGGCCCCTCCCAAATTTTTCATGCATTGACCTGTCGCTGAGATAAGTTATATGTCCTATCATTCTCGCAACCGCCAATCCTCTGTGCGGGGGTTCATCCCTGTAATAATCGCCGTTTTTCCAGTGAGGATCAGAATAAATGGCCTGCCTGCCCACTTCGTCAAAAGCAATAGCTAAAGCACTGAGCCGGCTCGTACTGGCGATCGGCAACGCGGAATAAACCATCTCGGGATAATCTATCGTCCATTGCAACACCTGCATACCACCGAAAGAACCGCCGATCACACACAGGAGTTTATCCACTCCCAGGCAATTTTTGACAAATTCTTTCTGAACCCTGACCATATCTTCCACTGTTACCATGGGGAAATTAAGCCCATAAGGCTCACCGCCAACAGGGTCAGTGGATGCCGGGCCGGTGCTTCCCTTGCATCCACCTATACAATTAGAGCATATAACAAAATAGCGTTTGGTGTCTACAGGTTTACCCGGCCCCACCATTATATCCCACCACCCCACTTTTTCATCATCGGGATGGTGGCGTCCCGCCACATGTGCATCTCCGGTTAAAGCATGACAGATGAGCACGGCATTGTCCTTATCGGCATTCAACTCGCCGTAGGTCTCGTAAGCCACATCAATGGGCCCTAAACTCCCTCCACACCGCAATTGAAGCAGATGCGGCGGTTCGGCGAAACGCCAGGTTTTCGTCTCGACGATTAATTCAGTCTCTTTATTTGGCATAAGTTAAAAAGCAGTGAATGAATTTTCAACTAAAGTTGAGAGGCGGCAAGGGCATCCATCACTTCATTTTTTATATCATCTATATCTTCAATACCTACCGAGAACCGGATGAAATCTTCCGTCACTCCGGTTTGAACCAATTCATCGGAACTTAATTGCTGATGAGTTGTGCTGGCCGGGTGTATGGCAAGCGTACGGGCATCGCCAATATTGGCAAGATGGCTTATCAGTTCAAGGTTGTCAATAAAGGCTTTACCTGCTTTCAAACCGCCCTTCACTCCAAAACCGATGATGCCGCCGTACCCGTTGCCGAGATATTTACATGCCGTATCATGGGATGGGTGCTCGGGAAGGCCTGGATAATTCACCCATTGAACTTCAGGCCTTTCATTGAGAAACCGGGCGAGTTCTAAAGCATTCCCGCAATGACGTTCCATTCTGAGGGAGAGCGTTTCAACACCTTGCAAAATTAAAAAAGAATTGAAAGGGCTGATGCAGCCGCCCATATCCCGCAGCATCCTTACCCTCGCCCGTGCGATATAGGCCGCTTCCCCGAAATTCTCCGTAAAACTCAAACCATGATAAGCGGGGTCCGGCTCGGTCAGTTCAGCAAATTTGCTTTCCGTATCCCAATCGAAATGACCGCCGTCAACCAGTACGCCCCCGATGCTGTTACCATGACCGCCAAGATATTTTGTCATGGAATGGACAACAATATCGGCTCCATGATCAACAGGACGACACAGGGCCGGGGTAGCCATCGTGTTATCAACCATGAGCGGCACTCCCACGGAATGGGCCACTTTGCTGATTTCAGTCAGATCGGGCACGGTCAGCCGTGGATTGCCGATCGTTTCGGTGTAGAATAATTTTGTATTATCTTTTGCAGCCGCCGCAAATTCCTGAGGATCATCCGAATCAATAAAGCTCACTTCGATCCCCATTTTTTGAGTAAAAGTCTGACTGAAAAGGGTATAAGTCCCTCCGTACAGGCCGCTGGAAGCGACGATATGGTCGCCTTTCCCCAGCAGTGTCAGGCACCCGGCGGTAATGGCGGCCATACCACTGGAAAAAGCCAATGCACCAACACCATTTTCAAGCATAGCTATACGTTTTTCGAGCACTTCAGTGGTGGGGTTCATAATTCGGGTATAGATATAGCCCTCTTGTTCCAACGCGAAAAGCCGGGCTGCATGATCGGTATCTTCGAAAAGATAAGATGTCGTTTGATGAATCGGAACCGCCCGGGAATGCGTATCGGCATCCGGGCGGTGACCGCCCAAAAGGCAAATAGTATCGAATTTCACAGTTTTTCCTCCTCCATCCTCAATTTTTTAACAATGTAAGACAATTCAGCGCCTAAGAATAATACAAGAACGAAAACAATACATAAACTGTAAGTATTCAGTGCCGTGCGAAGTCTTATCCCCACCGTGCTCAGTGCCGGTAAGGAATCACGTCTCTGCCGCTAACGCGGACATCCTGTCCGCCTTTTTGACGGTATGCGGGCAGGATGACCGCGTTCCTGAAACGAGCAATCACTATACATGGCAAACAGACGCGGTTCACTGAATACTTACCATAAATTTAACACGAATTTAAAAAAAACTCAAGAGAAATTTTGCTTGATCGTTTATTTTCATATATATTATATACTCATGAACGATAATGAATGGTAAGTCCTCAGTGAACCACGTCGTTCCCCCACCGTGCCCTGTGCCGGTGG
>JAGYMJ010000616.1 GCA_018400625.1 Planctomycetota bacterium | reverse complement strand
CTGAAGAACTGATTGGAATAATGAAAAATTATTATGCCGGGGAAAAATTTGTGAAAATTCTTGACTCCGGATGTCAGCCCGAAACAAAAAATGTTATGCATACAAATTATTGCGAGATTGGCGTTGAAGCGGTGGGAGCCGGCTGCGCGGTCATAACTTCAGCGATTGATAATCTGGGGAAAGGGGCGGCTTCTCAGGCCGTTCAAAATATGAATATCATGTTCGGGATCGAAGAAACCCTCGGATTAATTTGACATAGCCGGGGAATTTGGGTATATTTTTTCACGTAAGTATTCAGTGAACTACGTCTCATTTTCGGCAAAAATCTGGGATTGCGTGCTTTTGTCGTCCCTGGGAACGTCGGTATTGCTCCCGGGTAGGCGATATATTTGCATTCCGAGCCGGCGAGACACCGGCGTTCACAGCAGGAGCATATACTGCGCCGTAAGGCGCCTCGTTTCCAGGTTGAAAGTCTCTGTAAATGTTTAGCCCTTTTGTGTGTAGCAGACGGGCATTAAAATTCAGCATTAAGTGTATTATTTTTAACGAAAAACAGTAGAAATTTGAGGAGCAGCGTTTGGGACATAAAATTAAAGCAAATGTAGATGAGCTGATCAAGGCTGGTGTTCATTTTGGACATAGGAGCAGTCGTTGGAACCCGAAGATGGCGCCCTATATTATGAAGAAAAGCAATCAAATCCATATAATCGATATCAAAAAAACTTTATGGGGTTTGATAGCGGGGAGTATGGTAGCGGAAGAGATTGCCGGCCGCGGAGAGTATGTTCTTTTCGTGGGAACAAAGCGCCAGGCCGGTCATATTATCCGTAAAGCCGCCGAGCGTTGTGACATGCCGTATGTGTCGGAAAGGTGGCTTGGGGGCTTATTAACCAATTATGAAACTATCAGAAGCCGTTTGCAGCGTTTGGATGAGCTTGAAGAACTTGAGAGAACCGGCAGGATCAATGAATACAGCAAGAAAATGGTTTCTTCGTTCAGGCGTGAGATGCGCAAGATAAAGCGCAATTTGGGCGGAGTGAGGAATATGGACAAATTGCCGGGTCTGTTGGTTATTGTTGACCCTAATGAAGAAGATAATGCGGTAAAAGATGCCATTAATCTGCATATTCCGACAATAGCCTGGATGGATACCAACGCCAATCCTGATTTGGTGGATATTGCCATCCCCGCCAACGACGACTCTATTTGTTCTATAGAAGTTTTCGTGCGGGAAATGGCCGATGCTGTTCTGCGGGGAAAGGAACTGGCAGGAGAACGAAAAGCCCAAAAAGCCAATAAAGCTACCGAGGGGACGGAAAAGAAAAGAAAATCCAAAAAAGTAACAACAGATGAGCCTGTTCATCAAAAAGAAGAGGAAAACTCCCCACCTGATGACCCGAAAGCATCTGCTGCACCGACCGGTGAGGACGAAGCTCAGTAAAGGTTAATAATTGGGATATTCAGACTTTTTTTCAATATATACAAATACAATAGGAGAGTAAACGTATGTCTATTTCAGCAACAGAGGTTAAAGACCTGAGAGAAATGACCGGCGCAGGAATGATGGATTGCAAAAGAGCTTTGGAAGAAGCCGCCGGGGATTTGCAAAAAGCTATGACTGTACTCAGGAAAAAGGGAATCGCTAAAGCGGAGAAGAAAAAGAGTACCAGAACGGCTAATGAAGGTATGATATGTCATTATTTGCACCCGGACGGCAAGATTGGTGTTATGATAGAGCTTAATTGTGAGACTGATTTTGTTGCACGTAATGAGGAATTCCTGCAATTGGGCAGAGAGATTTGTATGCAAGCGGCGGCTATGAACCCTATAGCATTAAGTCGTGAGGAAGTGTCAGAAGAAAGAATAGAACGCGAAAAGGAAATATATCGGGAACAGATCAAGGATAAGCCCGATCATGTCGCCGAAAAGATTCTTGAAGGAAAGCTCGAAAAGTTTTATTCTGAAAATTGTTTGGTGGATCAGGAATGGGTCAAGGATAATTCAGTTACTATCAGCGAACTGATCGATAAGACAATTGGGAAGATCGGCGAAAAGATTACCCTCTCTCGATTTGTCCGTATGGAAGTGGGTGAGACCGCTGATCAGGCCGAAGAGTAGTCAGACTCGCTATATTTTGTGAGGATTTATTCTTTTTCCCACTTTTTTTAACCCATGTTTTTTCTTCCGTCCCGGTGCTTGATATATGTCCGTTTCTGGTGTTTATAATCGTGTTTTGCTTAAACTAAGCGGCAACGCTCTTGGGGGAGAGAATGGTGCTTGCTTCAGCAATGTGCAGCTTGATTATATAGGCGGTGAAATAGCCGATGTCTCAAAAGCCGGTTGTGCGGTAGCAGTGGTCGTAGGAGCGGGTAATATACTGCGTGGGGCGAAGTTCAGCAAGAAAATCGACGCACGACTACAGGCCGACAGTGCCGGTATGGTTGCTACCGTCGTCAATGGTTTAATGCTGCGACATGCTCTGGATCAATGTGGAGTTTCCTCTTATATTGCCAGTGCTTTCCCTCTTGGCGATTTAGTCGATGGTTTTAATCGACAGAAATGCCTGAAAGAGTTGGAGAAGGGGCGTGTTCTCCTACTTGTGGGCGGGACAGGAAATCCGCTTTTTACTACGGACAGTGCCGCCGCTTTGCGATCAGTCCAGTTGGAGATGGATATATTATTGAAAGCCACACGTGTTGATGGTGTTTATTCTGCGGATCCGGAATCAGATAAATCCTCAGAATTCTTATCGGAGGTTAGTTATCAACAGGTCTTAGACAGTCGGTTGGAGATCATGGATTTTGCCGCCATCGATATATGCAGGGAACATTCGATACCTGTCAGGGTTTTTAACTTCAAAGAAAAAGGCAATTTGCGAAGAGCTGTTTCAGGGGATTCAATAGGCACTTTTGTAGGGGAAAAATAAAATGGATATTGATGATGTGCTGTTAGATGCAGAAGACCGTATGGATAAAGCTGTGACGGTGTATTCGGATGAGCTCAAGCGTATCAGGGCCGGTACTGCTAATCCGGCAATAGTCGATTCTATTAAAGTTGATTATTACGGTTCCTCGACGCCTTTAAATCAAATTGCCAATATAGGGATTCCGGATCCGCAGCTTATAGTTATTAAGCCCTATGATCCTTCAAGTATTGAAGATATTGTGAAAGCCATTCAGGGCAGTGACATAGGAATTAATCCCCAAAGCGATGGCAGGGTTGTTCGTTTGCAGGTGCCTGGGTTGAGTGAGGAAAGGCGCTTGCAGTTAAAAGATCGACTGAAGGATATGGCGGAGGATGCCAAAATAGCTGTGAGAAATATCCGTCGTGACGCCAATAAACAGCTCAATAAACTTAAAAAAAATTCGGAATTCGGCGAAGACGAGTGCGAGGGTGCTGTTGAGGAAGTCCAGGAACTTACAGACCGCCATTCGAAGAAGATCGATGAATTGCAGGCGGAAAAAACAGAAGATATTATGAAAGTTTAGCCCATTTTATGTCCCGGTTATTCGGTAAAAGCGAGTTTAATATTAAATGTCTCAATTGGCTAACATCCTGACCCTTTCACGGCTTGTCTTAGCGCCGTTATTTATCGTATTGTTCTTAATCAATGCCGTTTGGGCTGCATTGGCCGCTCTTGTTTTGGCCTTGTTGTTTGAAATAACCGATATGCTTGACGGCTATGTGGCCCGTAATATAGGTCAGGTCAGTGCATTTGGGAAACTGGTGGATCCTTTAGCCGACCGCGTGGCTCGTTTCAGCGTTTTTCTCGTACTTATTACTGATGAATCTATTCGCGGTGATTTCTGGTCCGTTCCGCTCATCGCCGTAATATTTTATCGTGATGCAGTTGTTTCCTGTTTACGTACTTTTGCTGCGTATTCCGGCGTCGTTCTTTCCGCCAGAAAAAGCGGGAAAATTAAAGCTGTCGTGCAAGGGGTGGGGATCATGATATTCCTTTCCATCAGGCTTGTAAATATGGTTTCTCCTGACCAATTGGACATGGCGGTGCGGAGAATGGGCTTTTATTCAGTGATGATTCCCGTGTCCATTATGACGGCCATCTCGGGGCTTGATTACCTTTTTTCCCACCGCCATGTGGTAGCTTCTACACTGAAGGCTGATTCAGAGGATTCGGGCTGACGTAAGTCCTCAGTGAACCACGGAGCATCACCACCGTGCCCTGTGCCGGTGG
>JAGYMJ010000615.1 GCA_018400625.1 Planctomycetota bacterium | reverse complement strand
CCACCGGCACAGGGCACGGTGGTGATGCTCCGTGGTTCACTGAGGACTTACTCCGTGAGTTCGAATTTGGTTGGTCAATCCGATTTGTTTCCGGATTGCAAATTACGAAACGGGCAGGTAAAATATTGATAGTATCCTCCTGTCTGAATGAATGAAGAAAAAAAAGTTATAAAACAGAAGTGGAGGCAAATTATGTTAAAATTAGATCCTAAATATGTAGTTGACGAAGGGCAGCACCCGCAGGCGGTGCAATTATCTCTTGCGGAGTGGAATCAGATTATAGAGGCGCTCGAAGAACTCGAGGACATTCGGGCGTATGACGCGTCTCAATCCGGAAGTCGGAACAGTATTCCTTTTGAGCAGGCAGTGGATGAGATTGAAAAGGGATACGAAACTTGACCTATACAGTAAAAATACTCCGTTCAGCACAAAAACAGCTTGCTAAAATTGAGAGACAGGACCGTACACGCATCATATCCGCTATTCGTAAGCTTACAGACGATCCCTATCCCGTCGCAGCAAAAAAGCTCTCCGGCAGACCGGCCTGGCGTATTCGGATAGGTTCATACCGTGTCATTTATGAAATTGAAAAAGATAACCTTATAGTATTAGTAGTCGCCATAGGGCACAGACGCGACATCTACCGCCAGAATTTTTAATACCGTTTCTTTGCGTTCTCTGCGGTTCAGGGCCCATTTTCTGCCGTTTCTGTCATTGTCGTTTCGTCGTTACTGTTATACTTTCTACCTTCAACGTTCTACTTTCCACATTCCGTTCGCCGTTGTCGTTGCTCAACAGCTTATGAGCTTAACAACTTAAGAGCTTAAATTAGCTCAATAGCTTACTACGTTCACGGAGTTCATTATGCCGGAAATCAGCAGATTTTTAGGTATCATTATTACGATGTATTTCTGCGATCATAATCCGCCGCACTTCCATGTTCGTTACAATGAATATCGTGCCAAATTTGAGATAAAGACATTAAATATTATAGATGGTTCGGTACCGGCAAAAGTTCGCGGTTTGGTTGAAGAGTGGGCTGAACTTCATCAAAAGGAATTGCTTGACATGTGGGTAAACGCTGATTATCACAAAATCGAGCCGCTTGTGTGAGTGGCGGAGGTGAATAAATGGTGCATTATCTGATAAGAGCCCAGTATAAGGGCGGATACCGTTTTTGGCTCCAATTTGAGGGTGGGGAAGAGGGTGAAGTGGATTTAGAAAAAATCCTCACAGAAGCCGGGGGGAGGTTGGGTGAATATTTTCGAAAGAATCCGGGGGCGGTGAAGGACTTTTACCTTGATCCATGGCCGACCCTGGCATGGGAATGCGGTTACGACATCGCTCCTGAAACCCTTTATGAGTTATATGTCAACCAGAGCGGTCGAAAAGTGGCTGAGAGTCGGGGCAGCTATGATCCAGAGAGTGGCGAAGAAGACTGACTCGTGCTGAAATTAGTTGACAGTTATTTCTGACATCACGCCTCTGAGAACGGACTTCTGCTCTGTCTTTACCGTTGCCGTTGTTGTTGCCTTTGCCGTTACTTATCGACTTATCAGCTTATTTCAGTACGAGACAGGTTCCCCTAAGCTCTAAGCCCTAAGCTCGGTGTCCATTTGCCGTTGTCTTTCGTCGTTACTGTTATACTTTCAACCTTCAACTTTCTACTTTCCACATTCCGTTCGCCGTTCTCTTTGCTCATCAACTTAAATTAATCAGCGTTCTAATGCCGTTGCCGTTACTTTTATCTTTTAACTGCCTTTTCCGCCGTTCCCCCCCCCCCAAAATGCAAAAACTGCCTGACATTTTCCCCGCGATAACCGAAACATGCCTTATTCTGATCGTGATTTTCGGTCCTATGGCCTTCGGTTCGGTAGAACCCTGGGCTTATTCCATTTTATGCGTACTGGCTTTTACGTCATTAGCGGCTGCGATCCTTCACGATCTTCAGAGCGGCCGGCCTCTGTCCGCCTTCTCGCCCGTAGTCATAGTGGGTTTGCTGGGGATGATCCTGGTCATACTGCAACTGATCCCCTGGCCCGCAGAACTGCTTGATCGCTTACAGTCCGAATCGCTTTTTATCTACAGACTGGAAGAAAAATTCGATCAGCAGTTACCATCTTACATCACGCCGTCATTTTACCAACATGCTACGCGCGTATCTTTGCTGAAGCTCGGGGCATATGTCGCGCTTTTCGGTGCCGTTTACAGCTTCGTCAAAGACCGGCCGCGTTCCGTCAATCGCATTTTAATTGCTGTGGTTACTACCGGGTTTGTCGCCTCGATGTTTGCCATCCTGCAGAAACTGGCCGGGACAGATGACATCTTTTTCCTTCGCAGCATACGGCGGGGCACTCCTACGGGGCCGTTTGTGAGCCGCAATCAGTTCGCCGCTTACGCGGCTATTTGCTTTTTTGCGGGGTTGGGATTGCTCATGGCCAGGGGCAGCCACACTTTATCATGGTTTCGCCGTTCGAAACTAAAACGACAACTGCCGCAGTCCCGTCAAATGCAGAATATCCTTTTGGGCTTTGCCGTTGCAATCACGGGCGCAGCAGTCGTCTGGTCGGTCTCCCGCGGCGGAATAATCTCATTCATTCTGGCGGGACTGACGGTACTCATTTTGTTGGCCGTCGGCGGTTATGCCGGCAGGAAAAGTATATACCTGCTTTCTGTCCTGCTGGTTACCTTTGGCTTTCTGACATGGCTTGGCTGGGAACCGGTGATGGAGAGGCTGGAGACGCTGGGGGTCGTCGTTCATCAGCCCGAGATCGAAGGCCGTTATGAGCGATGGATTCATACATGGGAAATGGTACAAAAATTCCCGCTGCTCGGCACGGGCGCGGGAGCCTATATATCGGTTTTCCCGGCGTTCACAACATTATCTTACGGCACGGCGGTGCGCAACCCCCACAATGAATACCTGGGGATACTTGCCGATGCCGGTTTTATCGGTTTAGGGCTGGCGCTGCTTGCACTGTGTTTTATTCTGACCAGGATATTGCGGGGCCTGCGCCGGAGCAATGATGTTTACACTCTTGCACTGCTTGCCGGGGGCGCCGGCGCTGTTTTCTCGGTTTCGTACCATTCCGTTGTTGATTTCCCTCTGCGTTCGCCCGGGATAGTAACCACTCTGGTGGTCTTATCAGCAATCCTTTACCGGCTTGCCGCACCTATTGCTGCTAGCGGGGGATATCAACAAGACGGCTCTGAGGGCGATTTGAATCCTAATTCGCCGCACAAACAGAAAGGTTCAGAGGGTATAAAACCTTCTTCGATCGTGAAAGGTGTAATGGCGGCATTGATACTTTCGGGATGGCTGTTTGCCTGCCGGACCGCCCTGGGCGAGTTGCAGGGGCAGTTGGAAAGGAACAGGATTGAGAGGACTCGTGAGAATTTACAGGAGGGAACGCAGAACGCGAACGCCTTTATCGACGGCGCCCGGCAGGCTATCGAGTCCTTTTCACCGCGGAACGCCCGGTTATATTCCGACCTGGCTTTCTTTGCCAGTCGGGCGGCGGTGACTGTTAAGGGAGAGGGCAAGATGGATTTGCAGCTTGCAGAAAAAGCTCTGGAACTCCATGAAACCGCCGCCCGACTTGAGCCCGCAAGAGCATCACATAGGATCGAACTTGCCGTGGGCTATATTGCCTTAGGCCGACCGGACATCGCATGGAAGCACACGAAGCTTGCCGCCGAATTGCGTCCCCGTGATCCTTGGGTGCGGTTGGAGCTGGCGGAAATTTTTATTGATTTCGGCCTGAGCGTGCCGGCCCGGGAGATGCTGGACGAAGCGAACCTGCTGGCCCGGCAGAACGATGACGAGAAAGCTTTGCGGAAGATAGAGCGATTGAAATCCGACATCCGCTAACGTGCGGTTGCTGCTCGCAGCGCCGTCACCCGGGGGGCCGGCCGAAAACCCGGTTCGTAGTGGACGCTTTCAAGCGTCCGGGGGTTAGCGCGGCATTTTGCGGATTAAGCTTGGTTTGTTAAATGGAACCGTCATCTGCTGTAAAAATGGCAGACGTAAGCCGTTTTCCTCGAAAAAGATTAACATTCATTTGTTATAAATCAGAAGAATATGCTATAGTATTCAACTCTTAGATGATCATATTATGTAAATCCTCAGCAAATTACGGTGGTGGGGAAACTACGCACTTCACTGAATATTTACACTTGAGAATTGGCTGAAAGCGGCTTTGGATAAATCTGGAGTGTGTTGTTTACCTGTTGACAGGGACATTACTGTCCTTTCAGCAAGGCTTCCGGACCATACACCGCGATCCGGCAGATCGGATAATCATTGCAACTTAACAGATAAAGAATTTGTCGGGTTGAATAAATATCAAAGAAGAGGGTCCTTCCGCGATTTGTTTGCAGCATTTGATTTAAGTAGCTATAATAGAATGACTTTGAGCTGTGGAAGTACAAGTCAGAAAAGCTTTCGTTTCCAGTGTTTAAAGGTATACAGATCAGACGTAAGCGTGGGGTGGTGTATCAAAAAATCTTCAGTTATCAAATCATAAGAAAGATTTTTTAAATCACTATCTCATCAAAGGTGTGTTTCCATTTTGGATTCTACTGAGGAGCTTTTCCAATGGATAAAACAGAGGTTATAGAAAAGGCACGCAATTTTGCACTTTCGCTCCCATCCGGTTTGAATTTAAGCGAGGTTGTGTTATACGGATCTTGGGTGGAGGAGGGGGCCGGCCAGGAAAGCGATATTGATATAGCGGTCGTCGTTAAAGAACTTAAATCAGACTATCTGGACCTGCTGACCAAACTTTATTATCTTGCCAGTACGATTGATTTCAGGATTGAACCCTTGCTTTTTGAGGAAAACAAGGATAAAAGTGGATTTTTGGAAGAGATTTTAAAACGGGGAGAAATTGTTTACGAATAACGATGTTAAAGTTCATTAGTGCACTGCTATATATAGTTATATAGTATATACAGTCTGGGGAATGATTCCGTTCTGTAGCTCCGATCCTTTAATTCCGATTCTTAATCACATTTGCCCGTTTGCCGTTCTCGTGTTGGAACACAGATGACGCAGATATGACAGATAAAAACTGATA
>JAGYMJ010000614.1 GCA_018400625.1 Planctomycetota bacterium | reverse complement strand
CCACCGGCACAGGGCACGGTGGTGATGTTACGGGCTTCACTGAGGACTTACCCGATCACCGATTACCCGCTTGCTGTCTAGTTCGTTGCATTATGTTCGTTTTTTTTTGAGAAAATGATATTTAAAGCTTCTTTTGCTGCATTCTTTTCAGCCTCTTTTTTCGTTTTTCCCCATCCATGCCCCTGGATACCGTCCGATGCAACCACTTTTGCTTTAAAAGTTCGGTCGTGGGCGGGGCCCACAACTTCCGAGATGGTGTATTGCGGCTCCTTTCTACCAACAGATTGCACGTATTCCTGGAGCCTTGATTTTGACCCCGCGTTCAGGCTTTCTTTTTTTTCTGCACTTTGCAGCTCGGGATCAAGAGTTTTAAGAATAAAATCTTGGGCTTTATCAAAACCCGCATCGAGATAAATCGCGCCCACCACCGCTTCATAAGCATCGGAGGTCAACGAGGCGGAAACGCTATAGCTGTTAGCAAGACCGTTATCAACTTTCAAGAACTGTTCCAATTTAAGTCTTCTGCCGACATACATTAAGCTTTTACGGCTAACGACTATAGATTTAATTTCCGTCATCTCACCTTCTGAGTAATTTTTGTTGGAGTTGTAAAGATAATCGGCCACTACCAGTGAAATCACAGCGTCCCCCAGGAATTCTAACCTTTCATATGTGCCTTCATCGCCCGACGTCGAAGACCTGTGGGTTAACGCCAATTTCAGCAGTTTCCGATCCGTAAAATTGTATTCCAATATGTTTTCCAGCAAATCTAACTGTTTATTTGCTGTATCATCCGGATGATTTCCATTATTTTCTTTTGTTTCCATGCGTTAGATTAATCTATTTGTGATAAATGTTTAAGTGGTTAAAAATGCAGCATTGACAAAATTTAAGTAACACAGACATGAAAATATTCAGTAAAATGCGTCGTTTGATCATCACCGTGCTCTGTTTTCAAAGGGAAGCCTCTGAAAACGCTTAAAAACTTTAAGAGTTTATGAATCGGCTTTGTTTTCGGCATTCAGGCTTTTCTCACAATCAACAGAGAAGTTCAAGGCTTCTTTTATCTGAGCTAAAGAGGCTTGATCAACCGCATTCTCGTTGATCCCGCATACAGTTAAAGCGCGATCATTTTCTTTCACTTTCATGGAAAAATCCACTAAAGTAGCGAGTCCGCTCATATCAATTCGACTGCATGCTTCCAGATTAACGACTATATTTTCAGCATCTTTTTTCAGAGTTCGCAAGAGAAATTCGCGGAATCTTGGGGAGTTTTCCATGTTGATTTCGCCTTGCGGCTTAACCACGGTCTTATCCCCTTCTCGAGAAACTTCCATTATCAGGTTGTCTTCTGTGTTCATAATTACAATGTATCAAAAATGCCGTTTTATACTGAGAAAATGTACGTGAAAGGCGCATGCTCTTTTATCTCTACCTGAATTTTTCTTTTTTGCTCCATTTTATCACAACCAATGGTTGTGTTTCAGTGAATGTTCGTTTATTTTGTTCTTTCACTCATAAAATGCACGATATTTCTGAACACCTCTTTATTTTCAACCGGTATGTTTTCGACAGCTTTATACGCCTTATCGGTCAATTGTTCAGCTTGAGAGCCAGCAAAATCGATGGAGCCGCAGGACTCATATATCTGCAGAACGGTCTTTAAATCCTTTTCGTTTGTTTTTTCACGCTTTTTTCTGACAATCTTCAGCAATGATTTTTTTTGTTTTTCAGAGGCATTACTCAAAGCATGAGCGAAAAGAATACTTGGTTTCCCTTCTTTAATATCATTCCCTAACTCTCCCCCCCTCCCCTTCCCAAGGGTCAAATCAATAATATCATCGCGTATTTGGAAGGCAGGCCCCATTAAACTTCCCAAATGTTTTAAAGCATCAAGAACTTCCGCTGGAACTCCGGCAACAACCGCGCCGCCAAGCATCCCCAAAACGAGGTAATCGGCGGTTTTTTTCTGCACGATTTCCATATATTTTTTGACATTAAAGTCAGCCGAACCGCGCCGGTTCAGATCAAGGGCCTGTCCCCGGCAAGTCGTTTCATAAGTATGGGTGAAAATGTCCAACAATTTCAATTTGATTCGATTATCCACAGGAGATGCCAGTATAACACTATAAGCACGGCCAATCATATAGTCGCCGAGGTTGATCGCGTTGGCCTTTCCATATTTTACCCATACAGTGGGAGCATCTCTTCGGATTCTGTCCCCATCTTCGAGGTCATCGTGAACTAAAAACATATTATGAAGGATTTCGACCGCTGCCGCAAAATTCATGGCATCATCTTCGTCCCCTCCCAGTTCCCTGCATGTCAGCAGACAAAGGGCCGGTCTGATACGTTTCCCACCTGTCCCCATATGGTGCCAAAATGGAGTCGTCAGGAAATCTTCATCAGTTCCAACAGGGAAGAGGTCTTCAATAGTTTTTCCAATTCGACCGCCTAATTCAAGTAAAACATCTCCAATGTCATTATGCGCCATCATATTTTATGGTCGTAAGTTAAAATAAACTTAATATATGAGTTCCAGGTCTCTTAATTCAGGAAAAATCCTTTTCAATGCGCAAAGAACACCGTTATTGTCGTTCGAGTCTGTAATATGGCCGGCCGCCTCTTTTGCCTCGGGTACGGCGTTGGCCATGGCAAAAGAAATTCCAGCCTTTTTCAGCATAGGTATGTCATTCACATCATCGCCGATAGCCACCACCTGATTGTCCTTGATATTCCATTCTTCCATCAGCAGTTCCAAAGCATTCCATTTGGTCGTTTTCGGGCCATGAACTTCCAGAGCCCAATGGTCATCACCATGGATCGGTTGATTGAGAGCTGTAACCCGCACCTGTTCAGACAATTCATCATCAAATTGCCCTGCCACTTCTAATATTTTGTTTTTTTTATCAACGGTATAAATTTCAAGCAGGCTGTTGCAAAAATTATCTATCTCACCCTTGCAATACTCTATATCTGAGCGGTTCTTACGAACATATCCCATCTTTTCAGCTTTTTCTTTATCCGAATGCGATATTAACAATGCCTGTTTATCGAGCTCACATTCCCTGAGAAAAAAAGGAACTAAACCATTTTCACGATATAGCGCGGCAACCTTATCAACCATATGAAGGGGCACGGGCAGAGAATGGAGAGTATAATGGTTTTTCAGGTCTTTTATCAACGCTCCGCCGGAACAGACAATGACGGATTGGGTATTGCTTACTTCTTTGATTGCTTTTAAGGCGATTTTCCACCTTCGGCCCGTGCAGAATACAACATGAATGCCCATATCACTGAGCATCCCGGACATGGGGCGAAAATATGACGGGATTTGACCTTTACCGTCAAGAACTGTTCCGTCGATGTCAAGAGCAACTATCTGGTATCCCATAATGATAAAAAATAAAAATGAAAATTAATACTTGAGCATGCTGCACAATCGCCAAAAGGCTTTTGGAACGTAAGTCCTCAGTGAACCCCTGGCATTACCACCGTGTGTCATACCCACCGTGCCTTGTGCCGGTGGAATGAAGATCAAACGATACGAACGTCGTATCAACACCCTTTAGCCGTTAATGCGCCCTGCCCGCCCCTCCCCGAA
>JAGYMJ010000613.1 GCA_018400625.1 Planctomycetota bacterium | reverse complement strand
GGTGTTGATACAACGTTCGTAGCATTTAATCTTCATCCCACCGGCACAAGGCACGGTGGGGATGCTACTCAAGGTATGGTAGGATGCCACGTGGTTCACTGAATATTTACCGTCGAGTGGAGTAACTTGCAGCATAATAGAGTTAGCGCTACCTGCGCGGGAAGCGACCGGCAGCGCTTTGTATTTTACCCAAAAGGAGAAAAAATGGACGACAATATCACACATCAGTTGAGGAAAGCAGAGCCGGGTGCTGACGGCATAATGAGACTCGATTTACTGCCGCCCAAACCGGGCAACCCACGCAACAGCGAAGGCAGCTTTATTGAACTTGCGAACGGAGACATTATGTTTGTCTATTCACGCTTCCGTGAAGGAGCAGGCGATCATGCTGCGGCCGATCTTGCCGCACGCTTTTCGCCCGACCGGGGCAGGTCATGGAGCCGGGAAGACCACATTCTCATACCTAACGAAGCCGGGGCCAATATTATGTCCGCCTCACTTCTTCGGATGCAGGACGGACGTATAGCTCTGTTCTATATTCAGAAGAACTCACTCGTTGACTGCCGACCTGTCATGCGCTGCAGCAGTGATGAAGCTCAATCATGGAGCGAGCCTGTGAAAATCGTTTCAGACACTGAGCGAGGTTACTATGTGGTCAACAATGACCGGGTGATACAGTTGGAAAGCGGACGTTTGCTCGTGCCGGCCGCCGATCATGGAAGCATGGAAAGTTCACAGGATCATAGCCATTTCGCGGATATTGTTTGCTATTTCTCCGATGACGGGGGAGAGAGCTGGAGCCGCGGGCGGATTGCTCCGGTGACCGAACCGGCTGACGGGCATAGGGTTTGTTTACAGGAGCCGGGTGTCGTTGAATTAAAAAACGGGCGCATTTTGATTTTCTGCCGTACGAAAGAGGGTGTACAATATTCCGCTCACTCGGAGGACGGCGGAGAAACCTGGTCGGCACTCGCCCCTTCGAACATGAGCTCGCCATGCAGTCCGGCTTCCATCAAACGTATCCCCGATACACAGGATTTGCTGCTGATATGGAACGATCACAGCAATATTGCTCCGGAACTGAGCGGGAAACGCACCCCTTTGGTCGCCGCAATATCACGTGATGAGAGGATGAATTGGCAGAACAAACATGTTCTGGCGGACGATCCTGACGGCTGGTACTGCTACACCGCTATTGAATTTATCGACGACCACGTGCTGCTCGGTCACTGCGCCGGCAACCGCGAAAAAAACAATGGGTTGGCCGTGACACGAATAACGAGGTTCCCTGTCCATTTGATGTATAATTTTTAGATGGATGAGGAATAAACTTGCATGATGGCGCGAAATAAATTATAACTTACAAATGCCGAAACAATAATCACCAGAAGTCGATCACTGACTGAATTCCCCCCTATTCAGGAGAAAATTCTTATGGAAGCCATAGATATAGGATCACGCCGCGAATTGTTTGTCGATTATTTTTTGATTGACTGTTTAGAAGGTCCGTTCCTTTTCATGCACCAGCCTCAGCCGCAGGAGGTCGTGCTGCACCACGACAAGCCATGGGAGGGGCCTGTATCACTCTATCATACCCTGATCGACGCGGGCGATCGCTATTTGATGTATTACCGGGGATGGCCCGCAACAGACCAACCGGACGTTTACTGCGTTGCCGAAAGCCGTGACGGGATAAATTTTGAACGCCCTGATCTCGGTCTCCATGAATACAATGGTGACAGCAACAACAACATTATTCTCAATAAAAAGCCCTTTACACATACATTCGCACCTTTTTTGGATACCCGTCCCGGTGTTTCGAAGGAGCATAGATTCAAGGCATTCGCGCGGAATAAAGTCGGGGAAAAGGGCAATAAAAAATCGGTCCTGAACGCATTCTGCAGCGCCGACGGGATTGAATGGGAACTGATGTATGACGAGCCTATAATCACAGACGGCGCTTTTGATTCACAAAATGTGGGTTTCTGGAGCGAGGCTGAAGGACGGTATGTGGCCTATTATCGAACCTTCAGGAAGAGAGAAGAGTTTGAGTCGGGAACGACCGGCCCTACGACGACCGCCAAACGTTTGAGAGCCGTAATGCGCGCCACAAGCGAAGATTTCAGGGACTGGGAGCCGGGGGTGCTGATGGACTACCGTATCTGTGACTGTCCGGCACCGGTGGAGGAATTTTATATAAACCAGACACGTCCGTATTTTCGCGCTCCACACATTTATATCGCATTACCGGCAAGGTTCATGGCCGAAAGACAGGCCATCACGGAAGAGGAAGCCGAATTGACAGGTGTTTTCGAGAGCCAGATCAACGCATGCAGTGATGCATGTTTGATGACAACCCGCCCGGGCAGCCGTTGGTATGACCGGACATTCATGGAGGGGTTTATTCGCCCGCGCGTGGGGCCGGGGCATTGGTCGGCGCGCACCAATTATCCCGTCGATGGCGTGATCCAAACCGGGCCGGAGGAGATGAGCATTTATATCGATGAACATTACGCCCAACCCGCCAACCAGGTCAGGCGCTATAGCCTGCGGCTCGACGGGTTTTCTTCCGTGCGGGCCCCGCATAGCGGAGGCGAATTTACAACCAAACCGCTTTTATTCTCCGGGGATGAACTGGAACTCAACTACAGCACCAGCGCGGCGGGCAGCTTAAGGGTAGAGATCCGTGATGAGCACAATAATCCTGTCCCGGGATATACTCTGCGCGAAGCCGTTGACATGTTCAGCAATAAGGTCAAAGGGATTGCTAAATGGCGAAACGGCTCCGATGTTCGAAAACTGTCGGGACAACCTGTAAGGCTTCATTTCGTTATGAGAGATGCTGATCTCTACAGCTTTCGGTTTTCCCAATAAAAAGAAATGCTTGAAAGTCAGTGAAAAAATAATATGCGGGACAAAAGTCAACTTGCAATTTCAGCACCGGCCAAGCTGAACCTTTATCTTCATGTTAAGGGGTTGATGCACAACGGTTATCATGAACTGGAGACTGTTATGCAAACAGTCAGTCTCTTTGATGAACTCCGGATCAGAGAATTTGCCGGGACAGAGATAAAACTCATAACCGGCAACAGTGAGGGTCTGCCCCCTGCGGAAGAAAATTTGGTCGTTAAAGCTGCAAAACTGCTGAAATACCATTATCCTCGGGTTAAAACCGGGGTCGAAATACGACTTAAAAAAAACATACCGCCGGGAACGGGTCTTGGCGGCGGGAGCAGCGATGCTGCGGCGGCCTTAAAAGGGATCTCAAAAATTTGGGGGCTGGAGATGCAAAAACCAGAGCTTGCGGAGCTTGCAGCGGAGCTGGGAAGCGATATCCCATTTTTCATCTACGGAGGCGCCGCAATATGCCGTGGACGCGGAGAGTTGGTCGAACCTCTCCCGGACATACAGGAAAATTTCATCTGCGTTCTTGCGCTACCCCCCATCCATGTATCGACTGCAGAGGTGTATTCTGAATTTGATTGTTTGACAAACAAGTCGAGTTTGGTTAACATTGCAGAGGTCGTCAGCAGTTTAAAATTTGGCGATACCAAAATGTTAGGCGATAATCTGTTCAACAATCTTCGGCAAGCGGCTTGTAATGTGAGCACAAGATTAGCAGAAGTTGAAGAAACAATGGATAAGTTTTTTTCCCTTTCAGGGGCTTACGGTTATAACATTTCCGGCAGTGGTTCTGCATGGTTTGGTGTCTATTCGGAACGTGAATCCGCCCTTCAAGCGGTGAAGAATTTTAAAGAACAAGCCAATATACCTGCATGTATAGTTCATCCTGTTTTTTGAAAACAGCGATTGTTGTTTTTTGATAAACGGTACTATATACTCAACATATTAAGAGCAATGACGTCACTTAAGTGCTCGTAAGTCCTTAGTGAACCCCGTAACATCACCACCGTGCCCTGTGCCGGTGG
>JAGYMJ010000612.1 GCA_018400625.1 Planctomycetota bacterium | reverse complement strand
CACTATGCGAGCTCCGGGTGGAATCGCGATTATCGCGAATGACAAACTTTGCGCACCACTTCATCAGTCCGTTGCCTCCACCGGCAGAGAGTACGGCGGAGGGTGTGCTGTGATTGCGTAGTAGTGAATCACTCGCACCACCGACACAGGGGCGGCGGGGGCGGAATGTGTGTGGTGCTTGCGTAGTGGTGAATCACTTGCTCAACCGACGCAGGGTCGGCGGGGGCATTGGGCGTTTTTTCGCGCGCGTAACCGCTGCCGGCGTCCGTGCGGGCAGAGATCACCGCCAACTCCCTTCGCCAGCCCTGAAAACCAACGCGAAGCGTCCGGCAGCGGGGGGGGGAATTCCCGATCCCAGCGCTCGGCGCTGAAATTTGGAATAGGGGCGTTGGAAATTTATCGCTGCGCGGAGGATAGGCGTGCGCTGGGAGCGGTTGGCACGCCGAAAGCATCCCACCGTCCACCCGCTGACGGCGTGCCGTTTGAGAACCTGTATTCATTTCAATTTGGGTACCGTTGGGAATCAGCGGGAAATGGGTTTTTTGCAAAAGAGGCTATTTTTTTGCGCATAAATTACAGAAATATTGTATTTTTTTGCAAAAAATTTTTTTTGCTTATTGACTATATGTGGACATACTGAAAAGATATACCACAACATGTAGTAGTCATGGCGTCAAAGGCCGTTTTTTTCATGATTTATTCCAGGAAAATAACCCACCTGTTCTTTGACAAAGATCCCCTGTTGAATATAATTATTAGTATATTAGTAGCTATTTATTAAGTGATATTTGTTTTATAAGTATATAAATAAGAGAGAAAGGTCAAAACTTTTTTATTTATAGCGTTTTGTTTGGGGAAATAACAAGTATCAAAGGGCAATGGAGGGAAATCGACAAAAATGGGCGTTGGAGTCGTATTTTGCATGGTAAATAATGAAGAGGAAAAAAATGACTCAGAACCTATCCTCAAAGGATGATAATCAACATGCCGGCGATGCCATGCGCAGGGATTTAGTGCATGTTTTCGGGCACAGGGTAGAGTTGAGTTTAGATGAACGGATGCGGTTCCGTCTGCCCGACCAGCTTGCCAACGCCATAGCTGTGGAGATGGGGCGCGTGAGCGCCCATTCAAATCTTTCGCCGGCGGCTATCCAGAAGCCCGCATTTTATTTCGTCCCGGGCACTGAAAAGCGCATTTTCCTTTACCCCGCGCAGAACATACAGGTGGCTATTGAAAGGTTTGAGTCGCCTCCCCCGGGGGTCGAAAAGGCACGCCTGCGCGCTGCTCGTGATTATTTTTACAGCATGATGGAGTTTGTCGAGGTCGACAAACAAAATCGCCTGCAAATCCCGGCACACCTGCAAGATCATGCAGAACTTAACGAAGAAAATAAGCGTATCATCGTAATTGCACATAACTTGTGGCTTTCAATTACAAGCGATGACTCTGCTGAAGACTTGCAAGCCGGCGGACGTGAAGCTTTTGAAGATACCGCCCCTGATGTGCTCGATCCTGTCGAAACACAAACTCCTGCGCCACCCGATTGTCATGACGGTGGGCTTGAGTCAAATGAATAAAATCTATCGTGTCGAGCTTTATAGCCCGTTCTTTTACATGTAGTTATGGAAAATAACAAACTCCCAGACACCGAGCGGTTAATTCTGCATCGACCGGTGATGTGCCCTGAAGTGGTGAAGCTGCTGACACCACGTCCCGGCCAAAAGCTGCTGGATGTCACTATGGGCACCGGCGGCCATTCAATTCTCATCGGCAAACATCTCGGGCAAAACGGCTTAATCGTTGGCATGGACGCCGATGAAAGCGCTCTGAAGGTGGCCGGCCATCGGTTTGACCGCGAGTTGGACTGCCCGGCAAGGCTTTTTCACGGGCATTTTTCGGAAGCGGAACAAGTGGTTGAAGAGGTCGGTGTCGATGGTTTTGATCTCATCATCGCCGATCTTGGACTTGGGACTCATCAATTGGATAATCCCGCGCGGGGTTTTTCGTTTGATTCCGACACCAATCTGGACATGCGTTTCGATGCTGCTTCAGGGCGGAGCGCCGCGGAGGTGATCAACAATGAGGCGGAGGGGGAATTGGCCGACATTTTTTACCGGCTCGGACAGGAACGCTACAGTCGCCAGATTGCTTCTGAAATATTACAACGCCGACGACGGGAATCGATATCGAGTGCCAGGGAATTGGCGAAAATCGCTGAAAAAATATATGCAGCGCGCTCCAGAGGTCGAAAATGGCGGATACATCCGGCCACTCGCATCTTTATGGCATTGCGGATTTATGTCAATGCGGAACTGGATGAGTTGGACAGGTTGCTGGAACTTATTCCCCGGCTCGCTGCTTTGGACGGAAAGGTCGCCATTATTACTTATCATAGCCTGGAAGCAAGAAGAGTGAAACATGCATGGCGGAGGCAAGAAAAAAATGGAGTGCTTGGACTTATTACAAAAAAACCACTTATGCCGTGCGATCAGGAAGTGTCTGAAAACCCGAGGGCAAGGTCTGCACAGTTACGCGTCGCAAGGATCAAGGTGAAAACGTGAAAATTAAACGGTGGAATGTGACATGGCACTTTTAAGAATAATATTTGTTCTTTGTATCCTTTCTGCTCTTATATTATGCGTTGCATGGCAGGAAACAAGGGTTCGTCAGGAAAGCCGCAGATTGCAGGAAATGATCGCTATACAAGATACCCGCACCGCCGAAGTCGAGGTGCTTGGCGCACAGGTCGCCAGACTACAGAGTCCGCAGCGAATTATTCAGATAGTAGAAAACATGAATGTGGGGCTGGGACGCCCCCGCCCCCGGCTGAATCTGTTGCACAGAAACATGGCTTTAATGGATCGTCTTGAAAGTTTTGAACGAATGGGAAAATTGCATTCAGGTGATAATGAAGATGCAGCAAGGTGATGATCAATCTTTGAGAGATAAAATTATAAATTCGCCCAGGGCTTACCGCAGAGCTGTGGTTGGTGCTGTAATTTTATCCCTCATACTATCTGCACTGATTTTCCGGTTGTCAAAGCTTCAATTTGATGATCCTCATCAGTACACGCGTTTAGCAACACTTTATCGCCCGTCTCCTGAGCACCGGATAAAGAGGGGAGCAATATATGATCGGGAGGGGAGATTCCTTGCGACAAGCATTCCCCGCTGGAGTGTTTTTGCCGACCCACCCGAAGTTCAATCGCCTCTGGAAACCGCACGTATTCTGTCAAGAATTCTGGACGTGGATATCAACCATACATCCAGGAAACTGTTGCAGACTAATCGCCGCTTTTCCTGGATTAAACGGCAGGTATCGGATTCAAGAGCAGAATGGGTAAGGGCGCTTGAGCTAAAAGGTATCCATCTGCGCAGGGAATACAAGCGTTTCCATCCCTTCGGCAGCCTTTTATCACATGTCGTCGGCTTTACTGATATCGACGGCAGAGGTTTAGAAGGAGTGGAGGCCCGTTTCAACGAAATTCTCAGCGGCGAAAGGCAAATCCGCACCGATTCGCCACTGCAAAACCAGCGTGAAAAAGGGTATGACATTTACCTCACTATAGACGCATATATTCAGAGCATAACACGCAATGCTCTGGTGCGTCAGGTCGAACGGCATGAACCCGAAGCCGCCTGGGCGCTTGTTATGGATGTGCGAAACGGCGAGGTCCTTTCTATGGTCAACTGGCCCGATTTCGACCCCGGTGCACCTGCTTCCAGCCCCTATTCCAGTCGGCGCAACCGCATCCTGGCCGATACCTATGAGTACGGATCGGTACTGAAGCCCATCACGGCCGCTATCGCCTTAGAAGAAAACGTTGTTGAGCCCGACACGGAATTTGATTGCCATCAGGGAGAATGGCGATATGGCCGACGCAGGATAAGCGATGTCAGGGGGCATGGAGAACTGACGGTCAGTGAAATAATTACTTACTCAAGCAACATTGGTGTTTCGCAAATCGGACTGAAAACGGGAACGGAAAGATTCTGGTGGGGCCTGCGGCGTTTCGGGTTCGGGGAACTGACCGGTATTGAACTTGGAGGCGAAAGTGTCGGCATTATGCGTCCAATTTCCCAATGGAACGACCATAGTCTTATAAGCATTGCGTTCGGGCAGGAGCTTAGCGTCAATGCCCTTGCTCTTGCCTGTTCATATGCCGCCCTGGCCAATGACGGCATGCTCGTTCAGCCGACCTTAATCGGTAAAATCTATGACCCTGTTACGGAAGGGAAAATATTTGAAAATGAAACGAAAGAGATACGGCGGGCCGTAAGCGAAAATACAGCGAAAAAAGTGCTCGCTATGATGGAACGTGTGGTAAAAGAAGGCACCGGAACCAGAGCGGACGTCAAAGAATACAGAGTTGGTGGTAAAACCGGAACCGGCACCCTCATGAGCAAAGAAGGCGGAGGATACAGCCGTGACCGATACATCAGCACTTTTGTCGGCGTTGCCCCGGTTGATGACCCGAAAATTGTTGTGCTTGTATCGCTTAAAGTGCCCACTAAAGGCGGTTATTACGGCGGAACTGTTGCAGGCCCTGCATTTAAGGAGATTGTACGCGACACGCTGGCCTACCTTAACGTACCACCAAATATCTCCAGGGATTTTATGGCAAAAGGAAAAGAAAATGTTAATTAAAAATAAAGCGACAAAAGATATGCAGGCGGGGTGCTGCTTAGAAAAACTTCTACGTCCGCTTCCTGACTGCGAAAGTTTCAACTGGGCGAACCGGGCGATCAGTTCGGTGACCGATGATTCCCGCCAGGTTCAGCCCGGCTCATTGTTTATCGCTGTTGACGGGGAAGAATGTGACGGGCATGATTTCATTCCGGACGCGGTGCGACGCGGAGCTTTCGCTCTGTTGTGTGAAGAACTTCCCGAATCAATGCCCTCGTGCCCGGTAATTCGCGCCGAAGATTCCAGATTCGCACTGAGTGCGGTCGCTGCGCAATTTTATGGAACGCTTGATACCGATTTGAAATCGATAGGAGTAACGGGTACCGATGGGAAAACCACAACGACCCACTTAATCCATGCTATTTTGAAAGAAGCCGGGATCAAGGCGGGGCTGCTGGGCACACTGCGATACGAGCTGGGGCTGCAAAGTATTGAAGCAAATCAGACCACGCCTCATCCGCTGCCGCTCCATTCCATGCTGCGTGAGATGAGCCAGGGAAACATCACGCATTCCGTCATGGAGGTCAGCAGCCATTCTCTTGTTCACAAGCGGGTTGCACACGTTCCTTTCGACATCGGCGTGCTGACAAATGTCACCGAAGACCATCTGGATTTTCACGGGACTATCGAAGAATATATTCGCGCCAAAGGGATACTTTTCAAACAATTATCACCGGATGCGGTGGCCGTCCTCAACGCCGACAGTCCGGTTTGGAAACGTTACGCGCGAGCAACAAAAGCTTCCGTGTTAACCTACGGCATCAATAATATTGCCGATGTGAAGCTTGTTGAACAGGAAAAGAGCGTTAAAGGCACGTATATGGTAATTAGAACCCCCCTGGAAAAATACGCGGTCAATTCACGGCTCGTCGGTGATTTTAATTGCGAAAACATACTTGCCGCCGCTACTGTCGGGTTCGCGAGCGGAATGAGTGGAGAAGTCGTAAAAGATGCTCTTGAAAAATTTTCCGGGGTGCCCGGGCGTCTCGAAAAACTGCACTCCGATTCATCGAAAGATATTCCGCCTTTTTTTGTTGATTATGCCCACACGCCCGATGCAATGGAGAAAATTCTGAAAACTCTTCGCCCGCTGACAAAAGGACAATTAATCTGTGTTTTTGGCTGCGGCGGAGACAGAGAACGACAAAAGAGGCCCCAAATGGGCAATATAGCCACATCTATTGCCGATGTGGCGGTCATCACTTCGGATAACAGCCGCAGTGAAAGCACCGAAAATATCATAGCGGATATTGTGGAAGGAATAAAAAAATCAGGAGGCAGATATTTCACCGAACCCGATAGAAGATGTGCGATCGAGAAAGCACTGGCCACCTCCAACTCGCGTGAGGATGTAATTGTGGTCTGCGGAAAAGGGGCGGAAAGATTTCAGGATGTTGGCGGTGTCAAACGGCCTTTTGATGATCGGGTTGTTTGCCGACAGGTCATGGAACGGCTGGTAGCGAAGAAACGAAAAAGGGCTTAGTGGTTCATGATATTTGATCGATGGATGGTAAGTTCTCAGTGAACCCCGTAACATCACCACCGTGCCCTGTGCCGGTGG
>JAGYMJ010000611.1 GCA_018400625.1 Planctomycetota bacterium | reverse complement strand
GGCCCGCAGGCGGCTGCGCCCCGCCGCCGAGTTCCAGCTCTACGCCGTCGCCACCCGCCAGCCCACGGGGCTGCTGCGCCGGCTGCACCCCAGCGCCTGCCGCCCGGCCGCCTGGCCCGGCGTCTACGACCTGACCTGGGGTCAGCGCACCATTCGACTCATCGTCCTCAACGCCATCGCCGACCATCCGCGCAACGCCCCCTGGGAGCTGTTCGCCAGCGAGCTGATCCGCGTCCGTTACGGGCTGGTGCATTATCGGCCGCGCGAGGCGGTGGCCCGGCTGTTGCGCTATCATCTAGCCCAAGTGCACCAATTGGAGCTGCTCGACATGGCCTATACGCTGGACGATTTCAAACACGACACCTGGCGCATGTTGATCAAGGACTTTCCTCAACTCCCCCCCGAGGAGCGCGCGGCTATCCTGGAACAGATGGCTGCCGAGGACCGCCTGCGGGGGTTGCCGGCAGAGGACCGCCTGCGGGGGTTGCCGCCGGAAGAGCGCGTGCGCGGCTTGCCGCCGGAAGAGCGCGTGCGCGGCTTGCCTCCGGAAGAGCGCGTGCGCGGCTTGCCTCCGGAGGAGATCCTGCGCGGCCTCGATCCCGAGGTGATTAAAGCCTGGCTCAAGCGGTCCGGGTACTGATGCGTTGTCTGTCGACCCGCTGTAGCTGAGAATCATCATTCCACCGGCACAGGGCACGGTGGTGATAAAACTACGCACTTCACTGAATATATACAAATCACTGTCTCCTTGTTATATGAAATTTTATTGAGATTTTCTGATATTACTCATCAATATCTATTTCCATAGAGGTTTCTATAGTATTTATGCGCTCTTTCAATTCCATGAGTTGCCTGCGCTGCAAAGAAAACATAATTCCTATGAACATCACCGATACGAGTATAATAACTCCTAAGACAAATGCGATGGAAATATTGTCTTTATCCAGCATCTTACTTACTGGCCCCCCAAAAGGTGTTTTGTTGGTTTCCTCTGTTTTGTCCGTTTCAGCGCCATTATCATCTTCCCGGCCGTACCCTTTTGACTCGCCCTCCGGGGGGGGGCGGTGTGTAGCAAAAGGATAGTTCATCATCCCCGGCTGACGTTCGGTTTCAACCATACGATGCGTAGATTTTTTGTCTTTTTCTGACGCGGCGCCGGTTTCGTCTCCTTTAACTTCTACTGCTCCGTTTTTTTCTGTCTCCATTTTTTAATTCCTCCCTATAAGTTATAGGACTCATTCAAAATAATTATTTAAACAACTCTTTACCGTCTGAAATGAAGCCGGCCCGATACGGGAAAGCCGACGGACATGAAGATCGGGTTAAATATTGGGCAATGGCGGGGTGGCCAGATCATCAGCAGGCAATTCAACATCCTCTGTCATCTCGATGATTTCAAACGCTAATGAACGGTAATCCTCCGTCCCGTAACAGGTCTGATCATAATCTTTTATTGGCATGCCATAGCTCGGCGCCTCGGCAAGTCGGACATTGTTCCTCACGACCGTGTCAAAAACAATAGCACCAAAATGTTCCTTTATCTCTTCCAGAACTTCGGTAGCCAGGGAAGTACGGACATCGAACATGGAAGCGATGATGCCGGTAATTTCAAGCTCCGGATTCAGTGTCTTGCGTATCATGTCAACCGTTTGCATCAGCCTCCCGAGGCCCTGGAGTGCGAAAAATTCTGTCTGAAGCGGTATAAATACCTCCCTGACCGCACACATCGCGTTGATGGTCAACAGGCCCAGAGAAGGCGGACAGTCAATGATGATATATTCAAAATCAGAATCCAGGCCCTGCAAAGCGGCAGCAAGATGATATTCCCGCCCTTTATTTTCCCTGGACAGTTCGACCTCTATCCCTGCAAGATCAATATTGGAAGGGATAATATAAAGACCGTCCACGGAGGTTTTTCTCAGCACTTCACGGTATTGGCCCGGATCGAACATGAGGTTATAAATAGTGGACTCACCACGCTCCGGCTCTATCCCGAAATGCACGGAAAGGTTCCCCTGCGGGTCCATGTCCAGTAAAGCGACTTTCTTGCCCCTCTCGGCCAGACAAGCACCTAAGTTGGCCGTAGTGGTTGTTTTTCCCACCCCGCCTTTTTGATTTGCTATTGCTATCGATCTCATGTTTACATTATATATGAGATAGGTCACCTTATTCCAATTCAAACGCGAAAAATTTTCCCCATTGCTTATTCCTCCCTAAATAACCTTAAGAATGACTATTAAGAGCTAAAGCATATAATACATTGAACTCAAAGCTTGTTTTCGGTTATTCTATGATAAAATAAAATATATTCCGAATGTGAAAATCTGGAGAATCTCAGAAAATAATGGCTAAAAAAACTGCATCACAAAAACGCTCAAAAGTTAATGCTGAAGATATGGCCGCGCAGCAGCGAGAAATAAGTGTCAGTGAATTTTTCAGTAAAAACAGGCATCTGCTCGGCTTCGATAACCCCAAAAGAGCCCTTTTGACGACCATTAAAGAAGCGGTGGACAACTCGCTCGATGCCTGCGAAGAAGCCGGTATTATGCCGGAAGTCTGGGTGGAAATTAATCAATATGAAAACCGTGAGGACAGATTTACCATCAAAGTCAAGGACAACGGTCCCGGTATAGTCAAGGAGCAGGTCGGCCGCATCTTCGGAAAATTGCTCTATGGTAGTAAGTTTCACCGCTTAAAAATGAACAGAGGGCAGCAGGGCATCGGGATCAGTGCGGCAGGTATGTACGGGCAGCTCACCACCGGTAAACCCGTGATCATCATTTCTAAAACCCGGGAAAACGCACCGGCCGAATACATGGAGGTCGTGCTGGATACCCGCCATAATGAGCCCAAAGTAACTAAAGAAAAACAGATCGAGTGGGAAGCGAAAGCCGGCACTGAGGTGAGGATTGACCTGGAAGGCCACTACCAGCGTGGCAAATGGAGCCCCGATGAATATTTGCGTCAAACCGCCATGGCCAACCCCCACGTGAGCCTCTATTATAAAGACCCCGACGGCAAAGTGATGAGTTGGGAACGTGCTTCGGATGTGATGCCTAAAGACCCCAAAGCCATAAAACCACACCCCCACGGTATCGAATTGGGCATTCTGATTAATATGCTGCATCAGACCAAATCAAAGAAACTCAAGGCCTGCCTGAAAAATGATTTCTGCCGAGTGAGTGATAATGTCTCTAAAGCTATCTGCGATAAAGCAGGTATCTATGAAAATGCCCGGCCCAAAAGGATAGCCCGCCAGGAGGCCGAGAACTTGTTAAATGCTATAAAAGAAACAAAATTAATGAACCCACCCCTGGATTGCATCGCTCCGATTGGGGAAAGACAGATACTGGCCGGACTCCAGAATCAGGTCGATGCGGAATTTTACGAAGCGGTTACCCGCAAACCATCAGTTTACCGCGGCAATCCCTTCCTCATCGAAGCCGGCGTGGCCTTTGGCGGTGATATCCCAGCCGACCGCAGCGCGAAATTGATGCGCTTTGCCAATCGGGTTCCCCTGCTCTACCAAAGCGGCGCCTGCGTGATGACGCAAGGGGTGCAAAAAATGAACTGGAAACTCTATAAGGTCGAACAGCCCCAGGGCGCCCTGCCGGTGGGGCCTATGATGATCCTCATCCACGTTGCCAGTCCATGGGTTCCTTTTACGAGCGAAAGCAAGGAGGCCGTTGCCTGCTATCCGGAACTCGAAAAGGAAATCACGCTCGCCTTGCAGGATATAGGCCGCAAGCTGCGTATCTTTCGTAACCGCAAAAACCGCTACAAAGAAGAAAACAGGAAAAGAAAATACATTGAAAAATATATACCGCATATAGGTGAGGCCCTCCAGGAAATCCTCGCCTTCTCCGATGCGGAAAGAGAAAAATTAACGGAGACTTTAACCGCTACCCTGGAAAAAACACGAATGCAAAAGGTCTCTTAATCTTTTTACTCCGTTAATTGAGGTGAAAAAATGAGTTTAACCCATAAAAGAGGCTATACGATACCTCTTATTGATTTGCAGTACGACCATCACAAACATTTCATCGTTGATAAAGAACAGGGACAGTATCTGGGACACCCCACTACCGTGCTTCTGGACGACAAAAAAACGATCATTGCCGTCTATCCAAAAGGACATGGCCGGGGGACTGTTGTTATGAAAAAAAGCCGCGACGGGGGCCTCACCTGGAGCGATAGACTCCCTACGCCGGATAACTGGGATACCTCCATGGAAACCCCCACTATTTATCCCATCCGGAGCGAAAAAGGAATAGAACGCCTTGTCATGTTCTCGGGCGGCCGGTTCCCTGTGCGAATGGCGGTCTCCGAAGACCTCGGAGAAAGCTGGTCTCCCCTGAAACCCATAGGACAGTACAGTGGCGTTGTGGCTATGGCCGATCTGATACGACTGAAAGATGGACGCCATATGGCTTTTTTCCACGGTAAAAGCTACCGGTTTGTCGGCGCTTACCCCGATCAAAATAAAATATCGCCCGATTACCTGAAAGATCACCCGCAAACTGCACGTCCTGGAAAAGAAAAAATTGAAGACGACAGCCCCGGCAAAATCTATAAAACTGTCTCCGAAGACGGCGGGCTGACCTGGAGCGATCCGGAAGTGGCCTGCCAACATCCTGAAGCCGGTATCTGTGAACCCGGCCTTGTCCGCTCCCCCGACGGCGAACAACTGGCCATGCTTCTGCGTGAAAACACCCGAAAACTTAATTCTTTCGTCTCCTTCAGCAACGATGAAGGCGAGAACTGGAGCACGCCGCAAGAACTCCCTGCCGCCCTTACGGGTGACCGGCACCAGGCCTGCTATGCCCCCGACGGACGCCTCTTCATCAGTTTCCGGGACACCACCTTGGAAAGTCTCACTAAAGGCGACTGGGGGGGATGGGTCGGCACGTACGAGGATATACAGCAAGGACGTGAAGGCCAGTATCGTCTGCGGCTGAAGCAAAACCATAAAAGCTGGGATTGTGCCTACCCCGCGATTGAAATCCTGGATGACGGCACCATCGTGACCATCACCTACGGCCATTGGGAAAAAAAAGGATCAGCACCCTATATCGCCGGACTCCGTTTCAAAATCGAAGAGCTTGATGACATGCCCAAATGGGTTTATCAGTCCTGATAATGCCTTCCCGCTGTTTAATTAATCAATTTAAGTCCTCAGTGAACCCCGTAACATCACCACCGTGCCCTGTGCCGGTGG
>JAGYMJ010000610.1 GCA_018400625.1 Planctomycetota bacterium | reverse complement strand
CCGGAATCCGCCATCTGGGTCGGCTGCCAGCCGGTGCTTGAGCAACTCTTTCCGGATAAGGATTTCGATTTCAAGCACCCCGAGGAGATACTGATCGCGGCCAACAATAATCATCTGGTCATCGCCGGGCGCGACCGCTGGGACCCGGAGAACCTGGTTGTAGAAAAAAGACACACAACGGTTGACGGCGTCCAGCAGGAATACGGCACGCATAACGCCGTTTATACGTTCCTGCACGACTACCTGGGCGTGCGCTGGCTCTGGCCCGGTGAACTGGGTGAGGATATACTCAGGCGGGAAACGGTAGCGTTCGAACCTTTCACCTACCGCTATCATCCGCAGGTGCGCGCGCGCTCCGGATTACTTGCTTACTCGACGCTGTTCCGAGGGGGGCCGAGCGAGCCGCCGAACCGGCGGGGGTTCTCATCCAATTACTGGCTGAGGGCGCAGCGACTCCAGCTCTCCGAACTCACTTCGGACGCCGGTCATGGGCCATGGAACAGTTGGTGGGACCGCTTCCACGAAACGCATCCCGAGTACTTTGCCCTGCAGCCTGACGGCTCGCGCAGCCGATGCGGTGGCAGAGTTTCGATGTGCTTCTCCAACCCCGACCTGGCCGAACAGTGGCTGGATGATGTGGCTGCGGAACTTGAAGAAAATCCCAATCAGCGTGTTTTCAACCCATCGCCGACCGACGGCTGGCAGCGTGGTCATTGCATCTGCGAGAATTGCCGGGCATGGGATCATCCCGAAGGCGAAATACGCCGGCCTTTCATCTGGGAAGGCATCTCCCAGGATTATGTCGCCCTGACGGACCGCGAGATGAAGTTTGCCAACCGTGTGGCGCGAGGGTTGAAAGAACGCTTCCCCGACCGCGACCTGTACGTTTACTGGCTGGCCTATGGCCATTCGCGCCCGGCGCCCGTCGAGACGGTTCCGGAGGACAACATTATCATCCTTAATGTGGCCAACTTCCTGTTGCGGTCGGACTCGCTGGATCGCGGTTCAACAACCGGTAAGACGCACCGCGAGAATTTCGGCGACTGGGGGCGCGTCGCCGAGCATCAGTTCTGGCGTCCCAACGTCGGCAATCCCGTCGGCTGGCAGTGGGGCATGCCGGATGTGCCGCTCACGCGCACCATCGAGGACATGAAATTCGCTGCCGAGAACGGCTGGATGGGTATCTATGTGGATTACGTGCGCAATCACTGGTCAACCCAGGGGCCGATGTACTACGTCATGGCCCAACTGACCTGGAATCCTTATCAGGATGGGCACGCTGTGCTTGAAGACTATTACCGTCGCGCGTTCGGCCCGGCCGCGGCGGAAATGGAGGAATACTGGACCTGGATGGAGAAAATCCGTGAGGAGTGCTACGGCACCGAGAACGTCGGGCGAAGCGACCATGATCTTTTTGATTTCTATAATACGGAACGGCTCGATATGGCTCAGGAAAAGCTCGACCATGCCCTGGAGCGGGCGGCAGACGGCCCGGAAGTGTATCGGGAGCGTATCGCTTTTGTTCAGGCCGGGCTTGATTTTACACGGCTGGTGACCGAATGCGGGCGGCTGGTGCGCCGCATTGAGGAGGAGGATGACCCGGACGGCAAGCTGCGCGCACGGATAGATAAGAACTGGGAGGAACTGCGTGCGCTGCGCCGGCAACAACCCAACGCCTTCCGCTGGCAAATGTTTTTTGCGGGCCGCGGAGATGACGTGTCTCCACGACTGCACCGACAGGTGCCTCGGATCCTGGCGCCATGAGCCCGATCGCAGGCGCTTTAATTCCGTCAGTGTGAAATTTGCTGGTCAAGGGAAAACCCTGGGATGTGACGATACCAATCATCATCAATCAACGCAAAAAACGCTCATAACCCGGCCCCGACAGGGGCAAAGTTCGTTAGCCCCGCCTGCCTGACGCAGGCAGGGGTTTTCAACCCGGGGAACACGGATCACCCACCACATCTTTGCGCCCCGAACGGGGCGCGGTAGCGTGTTCATACACCTTTTAGGGTGATGACCTGCCCGGGGTTCGTTGGCACGCGATCATGACAAACCGATACGTATCCTGACGTTTCCCGATCCATGCATCGCGCACCGCGCCCCATCCGGGGCGCACGTGGTTGGGGTTGTCCGGTTTTCCACGGGTTGAAAACCCCTGCCTGCGTCAGGCAGGCGCGGCTGCCCAACCATGCCCTTGCCAGGGCATCACGGACGCGGCGTTGATAATCGTTATGCGTCTTGCAATCTCCTACCTGGTACATCCTCATGTCATTTTCGTTTTGATAATTCTGTTTTTATAGTGTACAATGATAATTGTAGAGGTTGAGTTTCTGTTAATATTCATGAAGCTTAGAAACTTTTTGAGGAGAATTATTATGAAACTGACGAGTGCAGCTTTTAATGATGGCGAATTTATTCCGATTGAATATACGGCTGACGGTCAAGATATCTCTCCGCCGCTTTCAATAATAGAACCGCCCAACGCGACCCAATCGTTTGCCCTCATTGTCGATGATCCCGATGCGCCCGCCGGAACGTTCGCCCACTGGATCGTTTTTGATATTCCTTCCGATACTGCTAAAATAGAAGAAGGCGTTTCTCCAACCGGAAAAAAAGGCAAAAATGATTTTGGACAACTTGAATATGGAGGCCCCGCACCACCGTTTGGAACTCATCGATACAAATTCAGGATATATGCCCTGGATACGCGCCTTGGGCTTGACGGGGGAGCAACCAAAGCTGAAGTGGAAAAGGCAATGAAGGGCCATGTTTTGGACAAGGATGTTCTGACGGGTAAGTATTCCAGATAAGCTTCTTTCGGTACATAACCGTTTACCGCCGTTCCATGATTCTATAATTGGACTGTCTGTTCGTAAGAACCACGTTGTTTCTCTACCTGCACAGAGCACGGTGGTGAGAACTTAAGTCCTCAGTGAACCCCGTAACATCACCACCGTGCCCTGTGCCGGTGG
>JAGYMJ010000609.1 GCA_018400625.1 Planctomycetota bacterium | reverse complement strand
CCACCGGCACAGGGCACGGTGGTGATGTTACGTGCTTCACTGAGGACTTACCCGCAAGGTGCGATAGGATGACACGTGTTTCACTGAGGATTTACGGAAAATTAGCGCTTTTTGGTATCCCATTGAAGAGTATAAGGCCGCCATATACTCGGATTGTCATAGCTTTTAAAAACATTCTCATACTTTTGATGTCCGATAGCGCATTGCACATCAAGAGCAATCCCTTTCCCGAAACCCCATACCGGCCCGGTAACTGCTCCTACGGGAGCCATTACAAGAACATTTAAACCATGAAGAAACGGGTAATTATCAAAGGCTTGTCTGTTATGCCGATATGTCTCAGCCGGGGCATCGATCGTTCCAGTAGGGAGCCCGGTCGCTGCCCCGGTAACGGTTGCACATCCAGTGTTATACATTAACAAAACCGACAGAGTTATTATTAACGCCAATGTTCTTTTCATCTTTACCCTCTCTTATTAAAAAGTGAATTACCTTTAATCAGTATTATAGATAATTAAGCTTATGTGGTCAAGGTTAGAGTCAAAAAAAGGAGTAAGACAGTTATGATCGTCAAAGATATAATGGCAAGTTTGAGTTTTATTATATGGTTTTTGGTTTTACCGACAACTGAATTATTTCTTATAGCGGACTTCAGAAAAATTATACGCTTTTCGATGCTGTAGTGGCGCCAGCCGCTGCTTGATCGAGGACGGCCGCTGAGCATACCGAGTTTGTTCAGGGCAGAAATGAAATCTTCAGGGTTGTGACAATGATTTATACCGAACAAGTCGGCTTCCTGTTCAAGGCGGCGGGATACATACCCGAATAAATACCCCCAGAAAAAAATTGTATAGAGGAGCAAAAAAAATGTGAAAGAGTTTGAATCGAAAAAACTTTCGGCCCTAAAATGTATTCCTGCGTTGGTCCATATTCCCGAGAATAAGGTTATAGACGAGACAAAACCGATTATCATCAAGAAGTAATATCCGAAATGGTGGAGCTTTATATGGCCGGCTTCATGTGCAAAGATGGCCTCCAATTCACCGTGCCGGCAATTTGCCAAAAGTGCGTCAGTGAGGAATACATAGCGCAGAAGGCTGGTCATTCCGATTACTGCCGCATTGGGGATTTGCATATGTGTTTTCCATAGAAATAGTCCGCTGTGTTTGAATCTCAGCCTACCGCTCAATGCTTGCAGGCGCCTTTTCAAAGGTCCCTGAGGTAAGGGGACGGTATTCCATAAAATTCTGAGCATGAGGGGGCCGAAAAGAACAAGGCATAGGGCAACGATGATGGTTACGGAGATTTCTGAGATGAAAGGAGTATGAAAAAAATGATTTGCTGTGTCGGACACCAGAGTAAGCAGGAACCAGGGCAGCAGTATGATGCCTAATTCAGTTCGGACTCGCAGGGACAAATAACTGAAAAACCCCGGTTCCGGCCGGTCGGCAGAAAAGGAACGCTGATTGAATGAACAATTCGTCAATTTTCTTTCCCATGCCATACCTGTAAGTATCATGATAATTGGGGGAAACAGTACAACAAGGTCGGGTAAAACCGGCATGAAAAAATTATCTGGGATCAGCAGAGAAACGACCTCAGGCCATTGAAAATAATTAATAGAAACAAATGTAAAAACAATTATAGATAGTTTCAGTGATTTTATTTGTTTTGATGCACGGGGGATACTGAGTTGAGAGTTTTTTTTTAATTCCCCAATGATGAGCCTGGAGTTTATCCACCATAGTATGCAGTTCAGCATGACCAGTGCGCCAACTCCTATAAGGGCCCATTTTACGGTGATGGGAACTTGAAACAAAGGCAGGGTCATATAGGATATTAGCAGGCTGACAAGGAAGGTCGGCAGCATAATATGTTCTCAAGCGAATGGATATCCATCAGTTATTATTATTGGATGACTTCATGTCGTCTATTTTTTTTAGAAGCGATTTCGATTGATTTTTGATATTCGATGTCAATAGTTGCAGGTCTTCCCGTTCTCTGCCACCATTTTCTTCCAGCACTTTGTGATAAACGGACTTCGAATGTTTCCAATAAAGGGTTGCAGGATCGCTTTTATCGTTAAGGGTCTGCCCGCTGTTGACGAGGTTGGCCAGTAAACTCATCCATCCATCCTCACGATCAATAAGCCATTTTCTGAACTCTCTTGTTGAAGAATCGTCCTGGTCCAGAATCGTTTGCCGGTCTTTTTGGAAGCTTTCTCTGACCGGCGCTTCAATTTTTTTTGCCAGATCGTCGGCGGCCGTTTGCATTCTCACGATTTTGCTGTCAACTTCCCGGATTTCCCTGACAATATCCGGGTGCTTTTCTTCAACAGTGTCCAGCGATACGGGAACGACATCAGCTTTTTTGGGAGCGACCTTTTTCAAGCCGATCGTAGCCTGTCCATGTCCTAATCTTCGCCATCCCAAATCACCTTTTTCCAGTTTTTCTAAATTTTGCTTCAGGTTTCGCGCAATCAGCTTCAGAAAAGCATCCAACAATTCATCTTGAGCCTTCTTTTTCATTTTCGTATTCGAGGAATATAAGACAATTACGACAATAACAAGCACAACAACCCCAATTATTATTTTCATCATAAAGACTCCTTAAAGTGAGTTGAATAAATTGTAAATATTCAGTGAAGTGCGTAGTTTTCTCCCCA
>JAGYMJ010000608.1 GCA_018400625.1 Planctomycetota bacterium | reverse complement strand
CCACCGGCACAGGGCACGGTGGTGATGTTACGTGGTTCACTGAGGACTTACAAATCAGCAATATATATTATAATGGATCGGAAATAGATAATGAAATGAACTGATTTTGAGGATAATTAGCCCGTATTATTCTTTGAAAGAATGGATTGACAATCGGCACATTTATAAACTCTTTTTTAAGGAGCGCTCAAAATGAAAATAAGCCGGAGAGAGAGTTTGCTGCAAGGGGAAGCGCATGCGTCGGAAAGCAAACCGACTTTGAAAGATATTGTCGATGTACCACAGATACAATCCATGATGGATGATTTCTATTTTCTGACCGGAATTGGGGTGGCTATCGTCGATATTGAAGGGAATGTGCTGGTATCGAACGGCTGGCAGGACATCTGCACGAAGTTTCATCGTATCCATCCGGAAACCAATAGAAATTGTATCGAAAGTGATATCGAACTGTCAAAAGGAGTTGAAAAGGGGGATTTTAAACTTTACAAGTGCAAAAACAACCTTTGGGATGTGGCTACTCCTATAATGGTGGACGGTGAACATCTCGGCAATGTTTTTTGCGGTCAGTTTTTCTCTGTGAGCGAACAATTAGACTACGATTATTTCCGCAAACAGGCCAAACGCTATGGATTTGATGAAGAAGAATACCTCGAAGCCCTGGAAAATGTGCCGCGATTTGATCAGGGGACTATATCGACTGTCATGAATTTTTACTCAAAGTTAGCCAACCTGATCTCCGAACTCGGCTGTTATAGCCTGAAACAGCAAGAAATGATCGATCATCACGTTCGCCTGCTTCAGGAATTGCGGGAAAGCGAGCAAAAATTAAGTGCCACCAAGGAAGAATTAAGCGAAAACCGGCGGCAATTGGCGCTGGCAATGGACGCTGCGGAACATGCTTATTGGCACTGGGACCTGAATAGCAATGAAACCTATTTTTCTCCCCGATACTATCGCATGCTCGGCTATGAGCCAGGTGAATTCCCGGCCAATTTCCAATCCTGGCTCGACCTGATGCATCCTGACGATCGCAGCCGGGTGGTGCCGCCAATAAAAAAAGCCGTTAAAAATGCAGAACCTTTTGAAGAAGAATTCCGGCTCAAATCTAAAAACGGTGATTGGGTATGGATATCGGGACGGGGTAAGAGCTACGAATTGGATAAAAGAGGAATACCGCATCGTATAGTTGGTGTGCATGTGGACATTACCGAACGAAAGAGGGCAAACAAAGCACTGCGTTTCTATCTTGGGCTGCATGAGATTGTCGCCGAGGTATCATCAATAATGATGAATGCCCGGAGCGATGAAATAGATGAGGCGGTGCATATGACGTTGGAGAAAATCGGCCGATATTACGGGTTGGACCGCGGCTACATCTTTCTTTACTCCGAAGGTAATCTGGTTATGGATAATATTCACGAATGGTGCGCAAAAGGTGTTCAACCGCAAAAAGACCGGATCCAAAATTTTCCTGTAAAGGAACATCGTTGGCTGCATAAACAAATTATAAATAACAAGCCGGTGCTCATTGATGACGTTGATAGTTTGCCTGCACGTGCCGAAACGGAAAAACAAGAATTCAAGGTGCAAAATATCAAATCGCTGGTTTCGTTTCCGCTCGTCTTAGAAGGGCATGTTATCGGTATGATGGGATTTGATTCCGTACATTCCTATAAGAGGTGGGACGACAAACAAATGAAATTGCTTGGCGTCGTTGCCAAGATAATATCCGGGGCCATTAAACGCAGCCTTAATGCTAAAGCGTCGGGGTAAATATTCAGTGAAACACGTCATTTAATCCCCACCGGCATTGGGCACGGTGGGGAAAGCACGTGGTTCACTGAGTAATTACGCTTTGAGAGAAGGCGGGGAAAAACAGAGATATCAACTTCCCAATCGTCTTTATTTATCTCCTTCATAAGCATTCTCATAGGCATTATCAACCTCTTTATAAACGTCTTTCAAGCTTATACCTTGGGTTTCGGAGATGCGTCGACATTGTTGAAATTCCGGTTTAAATTTGATTTGTCGCCCCGATTGTGTGGATACCTTAACATCAACAGTCCCCCATTTCGTTTGCACTTTTTTGATTTCCCGATCCAGTTTGCAACGTTGTGCGGGCCAGTAACGCACCCCCAGGGTCGAACTGTCTTCAAGAATATGGTTGATTATATCCCGCCGTTTTTCAGTATAACAAAGCACCGTGAAACAAAAGGCCGGGCGATTTTTTTTCATTTGAATCGGTGTGATAAAAACGTCCAAAGCTCCCCGCTCAAAGGACTGTTCGAGAAGGAAACCTACCTCCTCGCCCGTCATGTCGTCAATATTCGTTTCCACCATCCAGATTGTTTCCTCATCTGAATGTACGGTCACCGGCTCTTCTACCTCCCCGATCATAACACGCAACGTGTTTGATCTCCCTTCCAGATCGGCGGAGCCCGCTCCATATCCCGTCTTTTCCAGCCGCATAGCAGGTGGTGACGATAGTGTATTCGCAGCGAGACCGCGCAGGATAGCCGCTCCGGTCGGGGTCGTCAGCTCTCTTTCAACCGGCCCCTGTTTTACTCTGAAACCCCTCAATAATCTGCTTGTGGCGGGTGCGGGTATGGGCAGGCGTCCATGCATGGTTTCGACTTCACCGTACCCGAGCGCTATCTCGGACACCATCACTTTTTCTATCCCGAGTTCGTAAAATGCCAATGCGCCGCCGGTAATATCTATTATTGAATCTAAGGCTCCCACTTCATGGAAATGCACATCTTCTACAGCACAGTTATGCACCGCTGCTTCGGCCCGTGCAAGCGTTTTGAATATCCGGACGGCTATTTCTGAAGCACCAGAGGGGATGTCAGCCGAACGGATGAGTTCAAGGATATCAGGGAGGGTGCGCAAAGGATGCTGGGACGGTTCAAAAGCAACATGGACTTTAGTGGCAGAAATCCCTCCTTTGACGACCTTCTCGGATCGTATCTCCCAATCGGAGACGGGCAATTTATCCAGTTCGGCCCGTATCCTGGCGAGAGGAACGCCCGCATCGATGAGCGCCCCAAGGCACATATCACCGCTTATGCCGCTATAACAGTCGAAAAAAGCTGTTTTCATTTGAAATTCCGTTTAGTGGTTACTTGCGTCAGACCTTGAAAAATTTCTTCCCGTCATTTTCCGTGACTTTAACCTTTCCCTGCTCCACAAGTTTTTTAACCATCTCTTCAACATCATCAGCGTTTTTTTTGCAAGTTGAAGCTATATCTTCGCTTGTGCAGGGACGGCGTTGGAGAAGGTCGATGATATCAGATTCACTGATATTCTCCCAATTCTTCTTTTGCTCCGGGTCGGATATGATAACTTCTGCCTGAGGACCGAGCCGTGAACAGATGTTTTCCAAACGTTTATAATTCATTGCTCGCACCGACTTTTCCGCCGGTGGGCGAACGGCGGTATTCAACTGTATTTTATCGGGGCGGATCTCTTCCGTCAATCTTCTAAAGGCCCTGATTTGTTCTTGCGAGTCGTTTATTCCAGGGACTAAAAAAATCTCCAACCAGATATTTCCGCAAAATTTTTCGCGCAGTCTGACCAGTCCTTTGACCACATTTTCAAAACTTAACGAGGGGTGGGGTCGATTAATCCGCTGGAAAGTCTCCTCATCACATGCGTCAAGATTAGGGACGATAACATCCATCTGCGCACAGTCCTCCAACACTTCATCCATCCATAAAAGAGCCCCATTGGTTAATAAACATACGGGTAACCCATAGATTTCTTTGACAGAGGCAGCAATCTTCCCGAAATCAGTGCTGAGAGTCGTTTCACCGGAACCACCAAGAGTGATATAGTCCGGATCGGATGGCGAAGACAGTTTGTCCTTTATCTGCGCCAGGACAGTTTCAACCGGCACAAAACTGTCACGTTTAACAGTTGTGGGAAAGCCGCCACCGAGTTGACAGTACACGCAATCAAAACTGCATGTCTTCATCGGTACGATATCTACGCCCAATGAAGTGCCGAGACGACGTGATTTTACCGGACCATAAACATATTTTTGTGCCATTTGCTCTCAATCAGTTATCGGCCGCAGGGCATGAATCCGCACACGAGGCGTTTTCATTTTTACACGGCGGTGCAGATTTTTTTTGGCTGGAACTACCTGAACGCTTGTTCCTGCTGTCGGTTATATAAAATCCTGAACCTTTGAAAACAAGCCCGGCGCCACCATGGATTACTCGTCTGACTTTGCCCGCGCATTCAGGGCATTTTTTAAGCGGGTCGTCATTGATACCTTGAAATTTTTCAAAGATATGTTCGCATTCTTCACATTCATATTCATAAGTAGGCATTCCTTTTTTTCCTCCATAAAATAAGAAAACATACTCATTTTACCCTATCAGCAGATACAATGCAAAAGAAAATGCAGATATACTTAGATTTTGGCAAGAATGTAATACTGAAATTTTTTCGCAGGATTACAGGGGCTTTAACGTTTAATTGATCAGTAACGTTTCAATGGCAGTATTCAGAAAGTATGCATTGCTTTTTGAATAATTTCTTTTCTTTCACACAGGGAGGTGTATTATGGTTAAGAAGTGGATGAGAAGGGCAGTTTTGTGCGGTGTATCGGGCGTGATGCTTGCAACAGCAGGTCTAGCGATGGCTGAAGAAGGCGGATCAGAGAATGATGAATTTCGTTCCCGACTGGCGGAAAGACGCCTTCAGGCCATTGAACGGCTGCAACGCGGCGATACCGCACGGCTCACAACTCTTGCTGAGCTGTTTGTTTCGGAAGAAGTTAATGTGACGGCTGCTGAAACACCGGACGGCGTTACCCTGGTGCTTTCGTCCGACGATGCCGAGGTGGCCAGGCGTATAAAAGAAGGGGTGCAGGTTGCGCTTGCTCGCCGAGAACGGGCCCAGACACGGCGTGGGGAAACGCCGGACAGACAAGCCGAACGACGGGGGAGGATGCGCGCCGATAGGGACGAGGAGCAAATTCAGAGGATGCGCCAGGAACGCCGTGAGCGGATCGACGCGATGGATGAAGTTGAACGCGCAAGAATGCGTGAGGAACGTTTGCAACGTTTTGAAGAGAGGCTGGAAACTGCCGATCCGGAAGAGCGTGAACGAATTCTGCGTCGGTTGGAGAGGATGCGGGAACGGCGAGGGCGTCGTCGGGAAGAAGAATAATTATTTGCTTCAAATAAGCATCCCGTAACGTTTTCAATGCGGTTTTTCTGTCCGCTTTTCTGTGAGAGGCGGACAGAAAACCGCCTTACCAGGGAAGTTTGATTCAGGGAATTTCAAATTTAACTTTATCCCCATCGCTGATATCCAGACGTGGGTTGAGGATTATTTTTTCCTCCCCTCTCAACTCGGGAGATATAATCTCCACCCAATCTTTTTTTCTTAAGCCGGTTTCCGCATCAATTTCTTTTACGGTTCCGATATTGTGCGGATTTCGTGCCGAATCATCGGACATTTCAACGACAAAAAAAGTGCAGCAGCCGGTTTCAGAAATATTCAGAGATGCCGACGGAATTGCCATGACAGCCTCGCGTTCGGATTTCAAGATGCGCGCTTCAGCATACATACCGGGTCTGAGTTGCCATAGTCCGTTTTCTTTTGTATTTTCCGTACGGGCGAAAATGGTGAAGAAACGATGGGGGTCTTCCGTTTCCGGGCTGACACGTTCTATAACGGCTTCGCACCATTTTTTTTCATTTTCCAACCTGAACTCGACTCTTTGCCCCTTACGCAAATATCTTATTGCGTTTTCAGGGACTTGCATCGCAATATCCATCAACGACATATCAATAAGATTTAACAGCTCTTGGCCCATAGATTTATATTCGCCGGGGTTGACATATCTGGCCGAAACCTGAACATTGCCCCGGTCATAATCAAGCTCTTGTTTAGCCGGCGTAAAAACCTCAGCGAAGCTGAGATTAGAACGGGCTTTTTGCAGCGCAGCCCGTGCATCCTTCATCGCTGTAAGACGCTTTTCAACAGCATCTTGCGAAACGATATTGCGCTCAAGCAAATTCCGGGACCTGTCGTAATTTTTCTTTGCTTCCTCAAAACGCGCTTCCGCTGCGTCAATATCGGCCTGAATATCTTCTTTACGGAATTGGAGCAACAGATCACCTTTTTCCACCGTATCACCGACTTCCACCATAACCTGTTGGACTCTTTCGTTAAGGTTGGAACGCAGTACATAGCGATTGGGGGTCTGGATCGCTGCATCCGTCAGAATGTAATCTTCAAAATCTTTTTTCTGTGGGTATTGAACAACTACGGCCTTACCCTCTTCCCCTTCAATTCGTTCAATACTGGTGATGTCCGGAGGTTCTTCCGTCGCTCTCAGGTAAGTGACGGTTCCCAACGCAAAAATCAACAATAACGCTATTGCACCTTTAATTATTCTTTTAACTCTATTCATCTTGCTCCAGTTCCTTGTTAAGCATTTCAATAAAACCTGCAAATTTCCCTTTATTTCGAGCATTGAGCTGGATGAGCTGTTCATGCAAATCTTTTATCCTTTTGACCCTTTCTTTTTCAGAGTTTGGCAGGTGAAAAAAATCTATATGCGAAAGTTGCAGATCGGGCGGTGGTTGACACGGTTCTTCCTTAAAAGCTACTACCTGTAATAGGCCTATTCTTTGCAACTGCCTCTTCGCCTGGGCCCCCGCGTTGATGATAACGACATTTTTGCGGGCGTCATGTGATGAATTAAGTGCCGCGGTAGCGATGACTCCCAGAAAAGTGCTGTCCATAGCCGTACACTCCTGAAGGTCGAAGGTTACTTTTATATTGCCGTTCTGAAACATAGTATGAAAAAAATCGGGCAGTCCCAGCGCATTCTGCTGTGTTGCAAAACCGAAAGGCTTCACGTAGATAGTCTCATTAAAAACTGCGACCAAAATTTCACCTTCACTATCTGATTGATATTGCTGTTCTTGCATTTTACTTTTGTGTTCCCCCAAAGTATATTATCTCCATTTGACTGAACTAACTTAGCTTTTCCTTAAGCAGCATTGTTTATATTTTTTACCGCTTCCGCATGGACAAGGTGAGTTCCGGCCAGGTTTTTTTCTACGGTTTTCGGTCTGTTGCTTTTCCACCTGTTTTTTCTCCGGTGCCTCATTTTGCAGATGCGGCAAGCGATGACGTTCAATATCATTCAGGAATTTGTACAGATTCGGGCGTATCGGCTTTTTCTTCAGATCGTCAAGTTTTGCAAAAACATGAGAAAAGATATTTTTGTTTGCTTCGCAAAAAAAAGGATTATCCTGTTGGGCGTTCAGGCGCTTTTTTCGTCGGCGATAACACCCTCCATGGCATTTCTCAAGCCATTTGCAGTCATGGCATGGCGTTGGAAGTTCTTCAGCCTGCGATGTGAATTCTTTCCAGGCAGTGCTTTGCAGAATGCTTTCCAACGGCTCATCGAGTATGTTCCCCATGAGATAACGCTTCTGCACGAAAAAATCACACGGATAAACATCTCCATTCCATTCAATTGTCACAAGATTCGAACAATCCGACTGGTATTCGCACATCTCGGGCCGTAAACCAAAGAACAAATGCAGCCAATTATCTATATGTCGAACATAGAATGAAGGGTCGTCGTTTTGCACCCAGGCATCGAACAGCTTTATCTGAAATTCTGCATACTGTTCTGAGGTGATCGAATGATCAGTCAGTCCGTTTCCTTCCTCATTTTCCTCTGTACAGAAGTTGAAATGGGAAAAGTGAAGATCATTTTCGAGCAAAAAATTGAACGTTTCTTCTGGTTTATCCCCGTTGGCCTGGGTTACAATCATTACTATATTATATTCACATTTGTACTTTTTTAAAAGCGAGATGGAATGGAAAATATCCTCAGAGGTCGTGGTTCCCTCTGGAGAAGAACCCGGAGAATTAACGGCAGGCGGGCCGTTGACACCGAGTCCTACTAAAAAATGATTTTGTGAGAGGAACTGACACCATTTATCATCGAGTAGCTTACCATTGGTATGTAAAGTATTCCCCCAGCAATCACCCGGTCGCGCATTTTTCGTCTCAATATCAAGGGCTTTTTTGAAAAAATCCAGTCCCATTAATGTCGGCTCCCCGCCTTCCCAGATTATGTTGATATGCTGAGGCTTTAATGTCCTGTACTGGTGGCAAACGGCGTCAAAAACCTCCGGACTCATCCTGGGATGTTTATTCTGGGGGTAAACTTTATTAACCTTTGAATAGTAACAATACTCACAAGAAAGGTTGCAGTCATGGGAGGCGGGCTTTATGATGATTCCAAGGTCGGGTTTTTGCATAAGAGATGTCCCATTGAGATTTTATAGTTTTTCCGCTATTTGAGCACACCAAAGGAAATTTCTCCCGATGTGATAGCAGCATTTTCGATCGGTTCCCTTGGCTTCATTGATCAAGCGGCCCGTACGGTCAAGAAAAGCAAACCATTCCCCGAATTCCGGATCGGCAAAACGCTCGAAGCTGTATTTATGGACTTTAGTATAAGCATCGAAGAACCATTCGTCTCCTGTTTCTACATAAGCGAGCAGCAGACCATAGAGCGCTTCAGCGTGCTGCCACCATAGTTTGCTATCGGCCAGCAACGCCTCTCTGCCGTAAATCGGTCTGCCGTCAGCATCGACATCATTGAATATCCCCCCGTATTTTTCATCCCATCCCGCTTCAAAGCCCCACCGAATAAGGTTTAGTCCCAGGTCTTTTATATCATCATTTTTGTGCCGCCATGTTTCATGAATCAGAAAAATCCCGCCCTCTATCATATGTCCCGGGTTTATTCTTCTTCCCATGCTGCCTTGCAATTCTTCGCCGTTCCATCCGGTATTTTCAAGCAATATCCGCCGGTCGGCCCTCAGATGATATTTTATCATATTGTCTATACAGGTGCCGATACGCTGCTCATCAGTCGGCTCCTCGCGGTACGCCCGCAGCTGCTGGATAACATTAATAGTGATCATGCTGTAGCCATGAAGGCGAATAGGGCCACTGTCCCTGAGGTAAGGCATCCAGTCGCCCTCCGGGTCCTGAATAGCCCGCCAGGAACGGTTGAAAATATCTCTGGCCTTATTGTAAAGGGCGTCATCACCGTCTGCTCTTGCCACTTCAACCAGACCGATAAGTGTAGAGAACTCCGCGTGATAATTCGAAGGTGGACGCAGAGGCGTCCCGTCTCTTTTGAGTCCGGTATATATGCGCCCCCCTGGGCTAATACCATGTTTGAGAACGAAATCTATACCAGCGCGAGCGAACTCAAGCCATTCGGGGACGGGTTGGAACTCATTATACATCCATGCAAATGTCCATGATATCCGCCCCTGCATAAGAATGTCGATTTTATCAGCATCATAGACATTACCATAACGGTCCAAACAGCTAAAATACCCACCGCATTCCAGGTCCCGGGCATTGCGGAGCCAGAAAGGAAGGACCTGATTTTCGATCTGACAGCGATAAAAATTACTGAGTTCTTTTTTTAACATGGTAAAGAAGCACAGTGCTGATAAAAATATGGGCGTCGACTTTTATCATGAAGCCGGCGCCCAAAACATCCGTAAATCAAGAGAAAAATTATCATTATTTCAAATTATCGAAATCGATAACATTCCCCTGGTTTTCCAGATTCATATCGCCTGGACGCACGATACGGTTTGAGCTCTCTTTACGCATTTTTTGTACTTCCTGCTCGATCTGTTTTCTTGTATCTTCTATCTGGGGATTGGCATGAGCAGCGAATTTGCTAAAAGCATCCTCGATATCCTTTGCTTCGATCTCAAATGAAACAGGGATCTGCTGCATACCTACCGGGGTTTGCATGCCGAGGCCGACATGGCCAACAAAACGGCATTCTCCACCCTCATCATGCGGTTTCAGCATTTCTATTTGTTTAACTGGAAACTTACTATCTTCTTCATCTTCCTTCACGTATTCAAGTTTTTGATAAATCATAAATTATTTACCTCTTATCTCCACTAACGAATGTTTTTTTCTGCAATTACAAAACTCACATGGTTTTGAATCGGTAAGTTACGTTATTTTAATATATTGGTCAGTAATCTGCAAACACAACCCCAAAAATCAAGGATAGAACATAATAATAACATTTACAACCACCGCATTTGTAATATGATCTTGACGTTCTAAAAAGACTCCGCCCAGCAAGGGGAAAAGGGGGGTTGTATTTGCAAAAATACGCCCTTCAAATTATGATATTAAGCGATGAGTAAAGTTGCGCTGTGTTAATACCCAATCACTTTTTATGAGGGACTATACAATGGAACTGTCGAGAGCCGCCAAAACCGCCGAACCTTCTGCTACTTTGTCGTTAAATGCGCTGGCAAAACAGCTCGCCGCGCAGGGGGAAGATGTTGTCTCTTTTACTGTTGGTGAACCTGATTTTGATACGCCCGAAAACATAAAGCAAGCAGCTATCAGAGCCGTTCAGTCCGGCTACACCAAATATTCACCTGCTCCCGGTTTCCCGGATCTGCGTGAGGCTATTGCGGAGAATCTTAAGGAATGCAACGGACTTGATTACGATTCTCAGCAGATTATCGTATCCAACGGGGCGAAACAGGCCCTGTATATGCTCATGCTTTGCGTGCTCGACCCCGGCGACCAGATTCTTCTGCCCGCCCCCTATTGGCCCAGCTATGCTGACCAGGCCAAAGCTTGCGGCGCCGAACCGGTCGTCATCGACTGCACTTCCAACCCCGGGCTCAAATTGACCCCGGATAAGCTTGCTGATGCTGTAGGGCCCAAAACAAAGATCATTATGGTCAACAGTCCAAGCAATCCGACGGGCATGGTCTATACAAAAGAAGAGCTCCAGGCTCTGGCCCAGGTGGCGGTGGAGAACAATATCTGGATATTTTCGGACGAAGTTTATGAAAGGTTGATCTATGACAACCGGTCTCATGTCAGCATGGCAACGCTTTCTCCGGAGATTTATAACCATACCGTTACCTTTAACGCCGTCTCCAAAACCTACGCCATGACGGGATGGCGTATAGGTTACGCGGCCGGACCGGAAGAAGTTATAACCCCGGCATGCCGGCTCCAGAGCAACCTGACAAGCGGGCCCAACAGCATAGCCCAGAGGGCCGCTCTCGAAGCCATAACCGGTCCGCAGGACGCTGTTGATGAGATGCTGCAAAAATTTGATGCGCGTCGAAAACTGCTTGTCTCTGGATTGAATGAAATCGATGGAGTGGAGTGCAAAACCCCCGGTGGTGCGTTCTATGCGTTCCCCGACTGCAACGGTCTGCTGAAGAAATCTTATGATGGACGGCAGATCAACGATTCAATGAGTTTGAGCAAAGCCTTACTGGAGAAGGTCAGGCTGGCTGTCGTGCCCGGATCGCCGTTTGGGGCCGAGGGCTACCTGCGATTCTCTTATGCTGTGAGCGAAGAAAATATTGAAAAAGGGCTGAAACGGCTCAAAAAGTTCCTGAACATGAGAGATGATGCGTAGCATTGCATTTGCCGTCGTGGTGTGTACGCAAATTTTCCAGAAAGTTTTTTTGCATTTTACTCGACCATTTTGACGGGGAACGGTTCCGTAACGCTTCCCGTGTACAGAGTG
>JAGYMJ010000607.1 GCA_018400625.1 Planctomycetota bacterium | reverse complement strand
TTTAATCTTCATTCCACCGGCACAAGGCACGGTGGGGATGCTACACAAGGTTACGGTAGGATGCTACGGGTTCACTGAATATTTGCCAATAGGCGGCAGGGAATTTTGGGAGGATATTCAAACAATGTGATTGTCTTCTTATTCTATTTGAATTATTTTAACAAATCGGGTAATATGCAAATTTATTAATTCATAATAAAAGGTCAAAGAGGAGATAAAATGAACAATTTAATAGCAGGTGCAGCACAGCAAGATATCAGCCCTGAAGATTCGCAGTTCCTTTGCGGCTATCCCCATGTGGAAAGATACAGTACCGGCATACACGACAAACTATGGAGTTCTGCGCTTTATCTATCCAATACCCAAGACAATTCGGAAGTCATGTTTATTGCCAATGATATCCTGTATCTCAGCCGGGATATGACGGCATATGTCCGCAACCTTATTCATGCGCAGACCGGCGTAAGACCTGAATGTATAATGGTTACCTCCACACATACACATTCGGGCCCCAAAACATTGAACAATCCGATCAATAAGGACGATCCCGCCGTGCCGAACGTCGATGATAGTTATGTCAATTATATCCTGCCGAAAATAGCCAAAGCCGGTATAGATGCCTATGAAAACGCACGTGAAGCCAAGATCGGGTCTGCAACGGCCGACGCCGGCGGTGTGGGCACAAACAGACGTGACCCTGAAGGCCCCTCCGACCTCGAGGTGCCCATTCTGCTGGTTAGAGGCCTTGATGACAAAAATATCGCTTGCATGCAAGTTTGCTGCATGCATCCGACGGTAATGCATGAAGACTCAACTCTGGTAAGCGGCGATTTCCCGGGCATGGCGCGCATTTATCTGAAAGAGAATGTTCTCGGAGAAAACTGTCCGGTCCTTCATCATACCGGCCCCGCCGGCAATCAAAGCCCGCGCCATGTAACCAAAGGAAATACTTTTGAAGAAGCTGAACGTCTGGGCAATATCCTTGGGCGTGCCGTGGAAAAGGCCATCGAAAATGTGGAATTTTCCACCTCCGTCCAACTTCAAACTTCACGTGTTCTCCTCGATAATGTGCCCAAAAGACATTTCCCCTCGGTTGAAGAGGCAGAAAAAAAACTTGAAAATGCCATCAATAAACTCGAATCACTGCGTCAAAGCAATGCACCTAAACCGGAGGTAAGAACCGCGGAATGTGACTGGTTCGGGGCGGAAAAAACGCTGACGCTCGCGAAGGCCGCCGCTGACGGGAGCCTGGAAAAATCCCGTAATCGATGCCTCCCGGCCGAAATCCAGCTTATCAAAGTCGGTGACCGGAATTATGTGGGCTGGCCGGGCGAAGTGTTTATTGAATATGAACTGGAAGTGAAAAAACAGTGTCCCAACACCTCTATTATGGCGTACAGCAACGGCGTGCTGAACGGCTACATCGTCACCAAAGAAGCTTATGAAGAAGGTGGGTATGAAGCATCTTCCGCACAGTTCAGTTGGGAAACCGGCAACCTGCTCGTAGAAAAAACCTTAGAACTCGTGAAAGAAACACAATGAAATACATATTAGGGATAGACCTCGGGACAAGCTACTTCAAGTTCGGTCTCTTCGATGAAATTTTAGAACTGAAAGGCCTGGGCAGGGTTAAAGTGGAAAAGGACACGGGCAATGGTGAACTTTGTGAAGTGCCTGTCGGACGGTTCAGTGATTTGATCGAAACAGGTATAGCGAAAGCCTGCGATAATGCGGGCGTCGCGCCCTCTTCAATTGCGGCTGTCGGGTATTCCTCTCAAGCCAATAGTTTTCTTTTGATGGATGACAAGGATGCACCTCTTACTCCTCTGGTGCTCTGGCCCGATAAACGCACATCCACCGTTTTTCCGGAAATTCAACAATTATGGGATGCCCCCGATTTCCTTGAAACGACCGCCATGGGAAGAGGCCCTTCTCCTACACTGTGTCTGAATAAATTGTTGTGGTTCAAATATAACAGACCTCAAATATGGGATAATACTCAATCTCTCATGACTATTTCCGACTATCTCATCTTTTTTTTCACGGGAGAGAAGGTGGGTGATACGGGAACAGCCTCACTGACGGGATTGCTTGATTGCCGCAAAGCGGACTGGTGGGAGAAAGGGTTTAAGATGGTTGACCTCGATAAGAACCTTTTTCTCCCGAGATGCCGGCCGGGAGAAAAAGTCGGCAGGACGAATGAATCCCTCGAGAAAGTCTCCGGCATTAAACGAAATACGCCCTTTTTTGCCGGCAGCCTGGACCATCACATCGCAGCGCTGGGCGCGGAAATCAGAAGCGGGAAAGATGTCAGTGAATCCACCGGAACCGTTTTGGCCGCCGTTGGTTTCTCGGAGAAATATACGCCGGAGAAAGATTTATTCATTTCGCCATGGGAATCGCCGCGATCTTACTGCCGGATGGCCTTTCAAAGTAACGGAGCGGCATCGCTTGAGTGGTACAGGGACAATTTTGCATCCGATTATTCCATCGAACAGTTGGTCAAGATGGCGGAAGATGAAAAATCGGCCGGCGGCCTTACCGCTGAATCCGAAGCCTCTAAATACAAGGAACTTGAAGAAGTTTTCAGCGGCATATCGGGCAAACAATCCCATGGGCATTTTATCTATGCGCTCATGGAATCAACGGCATACACCTTGAAAGACCTCCTCGATCAGTTGTGCCCGGACCGCAAGCCGGAAAAAGTTATTTCTACGGGCGGCGGCGCCCAAAGCCGTTTGTGGATGGAGATCAAATCACAAGTCACAGGCATCCGCTTTGAACCATCCTCATGTTCTGAATCCTCCTGCAAGGGAGCCGCAATGATAACTGATCGGGGAATAGGCGCTTAATAAGGTACATCGACCGCCGATTGTCAACTTTGGAGTGCGTGCGCGACCAGCGCCGCTTTGGTAGGGTACCGGGAATAAACGCCGAAGCAGCACGAGAGACGCAGAAAGTAAGTCCTCAGTGAACCACGTAACATCACCACCGTGCCCTGTGCCGGTGG
>JAGYMJ010000606.1 GCA_018400625.1 Planctomycetota bacterium | reverse complement strand
CCACCGGCACAGGGCACGGTGGTGCGACAACGTGGTTTACTGAGGACTTACCAGCATTGTAATGATAGACCGGAATGCCGGTCGTTATTTTAGATCGTTAAGATCATATTCAGAGATGATATAGGGGTGGTCGGGATCAAAATGAGTTAAGGTTTCGGCCTGTTTTACACGGCCTATGGGTCTATTGTTTTTCCCCTTCACGCCGGTGGCCACATCTCCAATATCTTCTCTGCATTCGTCCAGCAGGGCCTGTAATTCAGCTACGACCTCAGGCTTTTCGTGATACAGGTTCCGGGATTCCGCGGGATCGGATTTTAGATCATAAAGTTCCTGCATGTCCTTTTTCCTGGGACCGCCTAAAGATTTATTTGTCCCTCGCCCCGTCCTTTTCCCGACATGCAGCTTCCATCTGCCGCTGCGAACGGCTTCCAGCCGGTTGGTCTTGTAGTAAAAGAACGCCGCATGCGGTGATTTTGCGCTGCCGTCCGACTGCATCAGATGCTGGATATTCTTTCCGTCAATAATCCTGTCGTCAGGCGTTTCAGCCCCGCCTATAGCGGCCAAAGTGGGGTAAAAATCCATGGCGGTGGCTATCTCTTCGCATATGCCGCCCTGAGGGATGTGGCCGGGCCATCGCATAATGCATGGCGCACGCATGCCGCCTTCCCACGTTGTTCCTTTCGTGCCGCGTAACGGCGCATTTGATTCCGGACGTGTCGACCCGTTATCGCTCGTAAAAATAACAAGCGTGTTATCAGCAATACCCAAATCATCCAATTCATGCAAAATTGCCCCGGCAGCCCAGTCAATGCATTCCACAGCCGCTCCATACCGACCGTCCTCCGAGCTTTTCATGAACCGTTCCGGAGCAAACAGGGGTTTATGCACATACATATGAGCAAAATACAAGAAAAAAGGCCCGTCCCTGTTTTCTCTGATAAACCTCACGGACTCCTCGACATACCGTTCGGTAAGTGAACTCTGGTCCGGCTGCTGCTGTATAACCTCATCCCCTTTCATCAGCGGCAGCGGCGGGTAATTCTTTTTGTTTGTCTGCCGGCCCATATCGTTGCTGTAGGGCAGTCCGTAAAAACTTTCAAACCCGTGTCTGGTCGGTAGAAAAGGGGGCTGATCGCCGCAATGCCATTTGCCGACGAGTTTTGTGGAATAGCCCGCCTCTTTCAAAAGCTGTGCGATGGTTATTTCTTCAGGGTTCAACCCTACCGGATGACCGGGTAATAAAACCCAGCGATTGTCGAACCATCCAAAACCTACCCGCGGTGGGTAACAGCCGGTGAGCATAGCGCCGCGGGAGGGGGAGCAGATGGACGCCGGCATGTAAAAATCAGTAAATCGAACCCCCTCTTCGGCCATTCGGTCCAGATAGGGGGTTTTGTGCACACCGCTGCCATAACAGCCCAAGTCGCCATACCCCAGATCGTCGCAGTTGATGAGTATGATATTTGGAGAATTATTCATTATTTTTTGACCCTTAAAAAATGATATTAGTTGGCCTGCTGCACAATGATTCGCGAATCGACGGTTGAATTTGACGGGGGCATGAGCAAGGCGGCTCTTTCACTGTCAATGTTCAGTGAACCCCGTGCCATAACACCGAACCGTAAATGTTTTCAGTGAAACACGTTACCGCCGGGCTTGTCAAAGATATCGTAGTGCATAAATACTCCTCCACCGGGACAAGCCCGGCGGTAGGCCCCCCAAATCAACGTTATTCACTGAGGACTACACCTTTCATCTTTTACTTACTTACCTACAGAATTATAAAACTATTCGGGCGTATTTAGCAAGTCCGTAACAGTGCAAATAAATTTTCATAATTGTCCATTTCGAACAGATAAAGGAGGGAATTTTACGTTTCATTCTCCGCCAAAACATACCTGGCATGCCGCGCCAAAAGTGCCCGCCAATCACGGCAATAGGACTCCATAATTGTTCGACCGAGACCCCGGTAGTCCCCGCACCGAACCAGCGCGCGGGCAAGGGTAATCTCGCGCAGAGCCGCCTCACGCCGCCGCCGTTCAACCGGAAAGTTATAGAGCGGTTCGAGTGATGTCATCGTATGCCCGCACATTTGGGGCCGTTTCAGCAGGTCGGCCAGCGGTTTGGCCCAATCCTTCTCTCTCATCCTCTCCGCGGCCAGCGCGACAGCCCGATGGTGAGACAATGTAATGCCCGAATGCAAGGTATTTATGGCTTCGGCCAGCACCGGAACAACCCGTCGATCGCGGGAGCAGCCCAACGCCAAAACCAGAGCATCAATCGGGGTGGGCAGATGAGCATACTCCGCCATACGCCCCTGAAAAATCTTTTCGTCCCATTGGACTCTCTCCAAATGCCGTATCAGCTCCGGAACAGCGGTCGGTTCACCGAGCACGCACATTATTTGAGCACAATACAGGCGTGAATCACCCTCGGATTTTTGGTACGCACGGCGCAGTTCCGGTAAAGCTTCGCGCCCATGCGCCATGATGATGGCCAGGGCCCGGGCACTCCTGTCATAGTGCGGTTTAGAAAATTTCTTATGGCGGCTCTCCCATATGTTCCGAATCTCGTCCGGCAGCTCATCAATGACAGGGTGCTGATCCAGTATCTCCGCATTTTTGGTTTTAAGTCCGGCCAGATAACGCGTCGCCGCCCGGATCGCCGTAACATCGAAGGGAACGTTTCCCTCATGCTTCAGCACCGCCGCCGGCAGCGCTCCCATTCTGATCAGGCGACGCTGCAGTTCACCGACATCGACATTTCGAGGCGAGACCTCTTGTTTAACGGCCATCGATGCCGCCAGTCCCGCCGCATAACCCTGATTGAGCAGATCATACTGCATGCGCACCATCGATGTCGCATCACGCCGCATACTGATCCCCAATCCCGCTGCAAGAATTCCATCCAGTCCACGGGGCAGCAGAGACCGATAGGGTGTATAACAAACCCCGCCCGGGGCCGGGTGATTCCGCCTCCGTGTCTGCTCATCATGGGGTAAGAGCGCAAAAAACAATTCATTGGGATAACCGTGGGAGTCATAATCGCTGGACGAAACGGCAATACTGTCGGGATATTTGCGCCCAATGATCTGGTCGAGATAGCTCAGCACATGTTCGCCCCGGACGCGGCGCCGTTCACGGCTTTGTATCAGGGGCCCACAATCATAAGCGTCCTCCTTCATCACCAGCCGAGTACCGGCGTATGTACGCCAACAGTCGATCAGATCGCATTCGTCGGTTAGTAAATAGTCTGTATTGACGTAATTTTTATCCAGGGGGCGAACCGGCAGCCCGACGCCCTGCAGCGCGATATCGCCGTCTTCTGTTGCGCCGTGCATATATTCGGCGCCGGCCAATACGGCCACGTCGCCGCTGCCCGTCGCATCAATCGTGACCCCCGCTTCTACCAGATACCTCCCCCGGGGTGTCGCTGCAACAACACCGTGTAGAGCTGCCTTGTCCTGGTGGACGCCGATGCAGGTGCTATCGTACCATATTTCGGCTTCGGCGTCCCGCAGCTGCCGACGCAGCCAATCCATCTTATCTTCAATCGTTTTCCCCTCATCACCGTTATGTCCGGGGAAGGGGACCTCGGCGGCGAAACCGATCTTGAGTCCATGGTAGGGATGAGAAATCAAACCCAAAGTTCCGACCCCGCCCAAAGCCGCCTGGGACTCAATCACCAGCACCGATCGACCATCTCGGGCCGAAGCAAGAGCCGCAGCAGCACCGGCGGTTCCGCCACCGACAACCACGACATCATAGCATCCACCCGGCTCCGGCACTGAAGTCCTCCAGAGCAATGTTTTGCTCCCGCCTACTCGAGATACATGAGCTCCCTCTACGTATTCATCAGCCGAAGATGCGATATCTTCCTTGTGAGATTCAAGCGCGATCTTGGGGGTGGCGGGGGCGATATGGCGAGCGCTTTGGGCCGCATGGCGTCCCACGGCTTCGGCCAACGGCAGGAGTGCTGTGGGCGCGAGGAGTTCGCGCATATTTTCCCGCGGAATTCCAGCACATCCGCTGATGACGTACAGACGCTCCGTGCCGGCGGGGCGAAAATAGTCCACATGTTCGGTCTCATCAGTGTCCCATTTAGGGCGTTCGCCCCGGCAAATAACGGGATCCGGCGGCACGAAGAACAGTGTATCGGCACCACGCATCTGGCCGGGAGCAAACGTCGCTTCACGAGCGATCTTTTCCGCCTCACACAGCGCGCCATGCCCGCCGTCAGGGATGTCAATCGGAACCGTATGCTCCATGCAGCGGTGGCTGTTTTGATTGTCCGGGATGATGGTCCGTCGATGGAAATTCACCGGTCCTTTCGGCCAACTCCGGGTTTCAGCGCCCGTCTGACGTGCAAAACTCGCTCGCTCGGTGGCATCGATAATGTTTTGAGCCTGCACCGCCCGGCGTCCGAAGCGACCGGCAAGGATCGCGCCGCAGAGACGGTCCTCAAAATCATGGATGGCATCAGTGACATACGCTTGAAAAACGAAACCGACCTGAGCATCAATCAGCGCCTTATCCAGCACTTTTTTCACGTGCAAAGGGGTCGTTTCACGTTGTTTGCCCGGGAATATTTTACGGCCGATTTCACCTGAAGGGGGCTGATTTTCCTCCAGTTCCAGGCGAAGCGGCGCGCACATATCCCCGCCGAGATAGCTCCGATGTGTCGCCAGAAACACCCTTGCTCCGGCCCGGCGTGCCGCCACAGCAGATGCTACGCCCCAGGTCGTTCCGCCCAGCACAAGCGTATCGACTTCAGCAATGACAGGTGTTTCTTGCTTACCGGCGGCGCAATATCCTTCATCTTCACAATTCTTGTCCATAACGTTTCACCAGAATAACTGAGACGAGAAGAGGTATTGTAAGTCCTCAGTGAATATGTACGAGGTATTTAGCTGAATATGGATAGAATACGCATCATAAGCAAAAGTTGCAAATGAATATTTTTTGCGATGTATCACCACGTAGGGCACTTTCATTTGGCACATGATCCAACCAGCACCTGTGCCCCCAAAAATCGATGACCTCTCTTGAAAGATGATAATTCAGCAAAAGGCAAGGTCGTCGCGGACTGTAAGTATATTGGAAGTTGTCTCAACTGTATCTTACCTGTATTTGCAATCGCCTGTTTTTTAGCCCATAATACTTTGCACTCTCGGATTGTTTTATTGCCAATTTTACCATTTCATATTCTGGAGATATTTTAATGAATGAAGAAGGAGAAGATAAATTTCCCTATAAGGATACCGACCTTTCAGCTAAGGAACGTGCTGAGGATTTGGTCTCAAGATTAACTCTTGAGGAGAAGTTGTCCCAAACGTTAAATTATTCTTCGGCCCTGCCGCGTGTGGGTATCCGGGAATATAACTGGTGGAATGAATGCCTGCACGGCGTCGCCAGGGCGGGGGTTGCTACGGTCTTTCCTCAGGCGATCGGAATGGCCGCCACTTTTGACAGCGAACTTATGTTTGAAACGGCCACTGCAATTTCCGATGAGGCCAGAGCCAAACACCATGAATTTGTAAAACATGAGGACAGAGGTAAGTCCAAGGGGCTGACGTTCTGGACACCCAATGTAAATATCTTCAGAGACCCCCGATGGGGCCGCGGACAGGAAACTTACGGCGAAGACCCTTTTCTTACAGGTCGTCTCGGTGTGGCTTTCGTTAAAGGTCTGCAGGGTGATGACCCCCATTACCTGAAGCTTGTGGCCACTCCGAAACATTTTGCCGTGCACAGCGGACCGGAGCATTTACGGAACGAGTTTGACGCCCAGGTCAGCGACAAAGATCTGTGGGAGACTTATCTGCCCGCATTTGAAGCCTGTGTCAAAGAGGGTGGGGCCTTTTCCGTTATGGGCGCCTATAACCGGGTTAACGGTGTTCCCTGCTGTGCGAATAAACGGCTTATTGGAGAGATATTGCGTGAACAATGGGGATTTAAGGGATATGTCGTCTCGGACTGTGGGGCCGTAAAAGATTTTCACGAAAACCATAAAGTCACCGAAACCCCGGAAGATTCGTCGGCGCTGGCGATCAACAACGGATGTGATTTGAACTGCGGATCGACATACGAGCATTTGAAAACGGCCGTAGAAGAAGGAAAGATATCCGAAGAGGTTGTTGATAATTCCGTGCGTAAACTTTTTGAGGCGCGGTTCAGACTCGGCATGTTCGATCCACCCCAGGATGTTGCGTATGCACAGTTACCGTATGAGACGGTGAATTGTGAAAAACATATACGGTTGGCGTATAAAATGGCCGCTGAATCTTTCGTTCTTCTTAAAAATGAAGACTCGACGCTTCCGCTGAACAAAGGGCTTGACCGGATTGCCGTTGTCGGGCCGAATGCCGACAATAAAGACGTGCTGCTCGGAAATTATAAGGGTACGCCCGCGAAATATTTCACAGCGCTGGAAGGGATAAGAGAGAAAGTGTCCGGTGAGACGGATATCATCTATGCGCAAGGCTGTGCTCTGAATTCGGATAAAATGAGCGGCTTTACGGAAGCCCTTATCGCTGCTGAAAGAGCGGAAGTTGTCATCGCATGCATGGGGATATCTCCCCAATTGGAAGGGGAGGGGGTCATCGGCGATAGGCAGGACCTCGCCTTGCCCGGCATGCAATTGGAGCTGCTCAAAGCCCTTCATGACACAGGTAAGCCTGTCGTGCTGGTTTTATTCAACGGCAGCCCGCTATCCCTTAACTGGGAACAGGACAATTTGCCGGCAATCCTTGAGACGTGGTATCCGGGTGAACAAGGGGGGAAGGCGATTGCCGATGTTTTGTTTGGGGATGCTGCCCCGGGCGGAAGGCTGCCCATAACTTTTGTGAAATCGGTTGATCAATTGCCCGATTTTACCGATTATCGCATGGAAGGCAGAACCTACAGGTTCATGGAGGATGAGCCCCTTTACCCGTTTGGTTATGGGCTCAGCTATACTTCATTCAGTTATAACAATTTGCATCTTGAAACGGGGAAGATTCAAAGCGGCGATACGCTGAATTTGAGTGTGGAGGTGGAAAATGTTGGTGAGATAGCCGGCGATGAGGTGGTTCAGCTTTATATAAATGACCTGAATTCTTCCGTGAATACCCCCAGACACTCATTATGCGGCATCAAAAGGGTACAGCTTGCGCCGTCGGAGAAAAAGACTGTGCGGTTTCAGATAACGCCGATAATGATGTCAATGGTGGATGAAAAGGGCCGCTGTATAGTTGAGCCGGGCAAGTTTCTCTTGACAATAGGCGGACGGCAGCCGGACCGCCGCAGCAAGGAACTTACCGGCGCCGACGTTCTGCGTGCTGACTTTGACGTGGATGGTGAGAATCTCATCGTGGGGGGGAATAAGGTATAACCATAAACCGGCGATCACCATCCGCCGGATATGATTTGCTTATCACGTCCCTGGAGTTTATCCAGAGGGGCGATATGGAGTGTAACCGCTCCCAGCGCCTGGCTATGCGGCGGGTATTGATAAATTTCCAATGCAGGCAGTTCAGTTTCAACGTGGAGCGCTGGTAGCGGGGAGATTTCGGTAAAAATCCTCTCCCTTATCATTACACAAAATGAACGCGGGAAGGTTCTTTACTTCAATCCGGTAAACGGCTTCCATTCCGAATTCCGGGAACGCAATGGTATCGCAAGAAGTGATGTGTTCCCGGGCTATCAGCGCCGCTGCTCCTCCCAGAGTGCCAAGGTAAAAACCACCGTATTCACGGCAGGCTTTGCTCACTTCTGGAGAACGGGAACCTTTTCCTAAGCTTATCAATGAGGCGCCGTATTCCATAAAAGGCCTTACATACCCGTCCATGCGCTGGGAAGTGGTCGGGCCGAAGCTGCCGATGGGATACCCTTCCGGACATTTGGCCGGGCCGGCATAACAGACAGGGTGCTGTTTCATAGAGGACGGCATGTCCTTGCCGCTGCGTATATCCTTGTAAATTCTTGCGTGCGCCATATCACGGGCCACTATCAGGGGTCCGTTCAGCAGAAGAAGGGCGCCGACCGGCAGTCCTTTCAACCGGTTGGTTATTTCCTCCATTGGACGGTCAATATCAACAGATATGGTTTCGGGACTTTTGAACCCTTTTAATGCGGGAAGCAAACGGGATGGATTTTTGTCCAACTCTTCTAAAAAGACGCCTCTCTTATTTATTTTACCGATTATGTTGCGGTGCGCACTGCAGGAAATGCCGATGGATACAGGGCAGGAACCGCCGTGTCGGGGCAGCCGTATAACCCTTGCCGCGAGCGCCAGGTGACGTCCGCCGAACTGGGCGCCTATCCCTGTTTCCGACGCGATTTGAAGCACTTTCTTTTCCCATGAGGGGGCCCTGAAAGCGCGGCCGCTTTCATCACCGGTTGTCGGTAGCCCGTCCAGGATGCCTGCAGTGGCCAATTTCTGGATTTTAAGGTTTCTTTCGGGCGAGGTGCCGCCGATCACTACGGCAATATTGTAGGGTGGGCAGGCATCCGCCCCTATATCACCTATCTTTTCACGTAAAAATGCTTCGAGCCGTTCGGGAACAAGCAAGGCGCGGGTCTTCTGGAAAAAACCTGTTTTGTTGGAGGAACCGGCGCCCTTTGCAATGAAAAGAAAATGATACCCGTTACCCTGCGTCGCGTTGATATCGATCTGCGCCGGCATATTATTGCCGGTATTTTTTTCCTCAAACATCGACAATGGCGCCATCTGGGAATAGCGGAGATGGCAGTTGGTATATGTTTCCTGGATGCCCCGGCTGATCTCCTCCTCATCGTCTATGTTTGTTTGAACGTTCTCCCCTTTCCAGGCAACGACCGTGGCTGTTCCGGTATCCTGACAGATCGGCAGAACCTGGTCGGAAGCTATAACGGCGTTTTTGATGAGTGCGCCGCAGACATAACGCTCGTTCTCGCTCGAGTCGGGGTCTTTGATGACATCCGCTAATCCGTCGAGGTGGGAAGCTCTTAAATAAAACGAAACATCGCGAAAAGCTTGAGCAGCCAAAGCTTTTATCATACCGGGTGGAACAACCAGCATATCTTCGGCGCCTTCATCAGCGGGTGATGGGATGTCGAGCAGTTTTCGGAAATTATATTGATTTTCGAATTTTATATTAACCACTGCCTGAAGCGATTTATTGTGGGTTACCCGGAAGCAGAGCATAGGCTAAAGACCCTGCTGCGACGGCTTTTCCTATGTCAAACAGGATGAACGGCAGCACAGCATGGGATATTGTCTGGGATAATCCGGCGCCGGTGAATGCGGCAAACTGCATAGCGCCGAAGTAATAGATTATACCGACTCCACCGAGCATGATCAGTATGAGGTTCAGCGGGCTTTTCAATGATTGTTGTTTGACGGCAAACCCTATGAAAAGGACCGCGGGTAAGAAACCCACTAAATATCCACCGGTAACGCCAATCAGTGCGGCGCTGCCGGCCGAGAATCCGGTGAATAACGGCACCCCTGCATAACCAAGCCCCAGATAAAATGCCAGGCTCAAAGCGCCGTATCCGGTCCCGAGTAAAGCACCGCAAAGTAAAACGGCAAATACCTGGCCGGTAACGGGGACCGGAGTGCCCGGAAGGTGAAACCTTATCTGTGCGCATGCCCCTATCAGCAGGGCTGTTGCCAGTGCAAGCGCTGTCTTGGAGGGGACGGAAAGAGAGTCTTTCCAGTTAAAAACTTTTGTGCGACAGGAAATATACTTGTTTAATGCTGAACCCAATACATCCATACTGTTTTCTCCAATCTGCTGGTTTTTGGTGAAAAGTTTAGTAAATGTTCAGTGAAACACGTTACCG
>JAGYMJ010000605.1 GCA_018400625.1 Planctomycetota bacterium | reverse complement strand
GAGGGGCGGGCAGGGCGCATTAACGGCTAAAGGGTGTTGATGCGAGTTCGTAGCGTTTAATCTTCATTCCACCGGCACAACGCACGGTGGGGATGCCAGACAAGGCACGGTGGGATACTACGTGGTTCACAGAATATTTACGGATACTCTGTCGCACACGATTTGCAAGAAAATCTGTTTCAATGTATCATATTCCATGTTATTGAAAAATTAATCGTTCAGAGCTGTGAATTTCTTTTTTCGATGAGTATTAATCATCTTAAGGAGGTGGGCGGTATGAGAAAAATAGTGTTTGTCGCGATTTTTTTGATTGGAACGATGTTTTCTGTGTTTTCCCAGGCTGAAACGCTGGAGATTGTCAAGGACGGTGAGAGCCTCGCGCCGATCGTTGTATTCGAAGATGCGCCACGTTTCACCCGTCTCGCTGCCGATGAACTGGCACATTACATAGAAAAGGTCAGCGGGGCCCGGCCGGAAGTTGTTGAGGGGCGCCCCGATCCTCTGCCCGATAAAGCCATATGGGTGGGATATCAGCCGGTGATGGATGAGCTCTTCCCTGATCTGGACTTCGCTTTCGAGCATCCTGAAGAAATTTTGATTGCGGCCAACGGTGAGCATCTGGTGATCGCCGGACGTGACCGATGGAAGCCGGACCACATGGTGATGAGAACTTCACGTGGGGAGCTGGAAGGCGTTCAAATGGAATACGGCACGGCCAATGCCGTCTATACCTTCATTCAGGACTACCTCAACGTGCGGTGGTTCTGGCCGGGCGAGTTGGGTGAAGATATCCTTGAACAAAAGACTATCGGTTTCGAGCCGCTCGAGTACCGTTACCATCCTCAGTTCCGCTCGCGACGTTCACTTTTCTTGCACGTGGCCATGCAGAGGCTGACATATCGCGGTAATTATTATCAGGGCGGAGACTGGGGGAACCAGGAGTGGGTGAAGTTTCAACGTCACCTTCTGGACTCGCTCGCACACCCGGGCGGTCACGATTTTACCGACTGGTGGGCTCGCTTTCATGAGGATCACCCCGAATACTTTGCGCTTCAGCCGGATGGTACGCGGAGCGCATTTCCTAATCCTAAAAATGTTAAACTCTGTCATTCAAACCCCGATGTTTGGCGGCAGTGGCTGGCCGACGTGGAGAAAACGATCGAGCGCAACCCCATCCGCACCGTGTTTGGTGCCTCGCCGGGCGACAGCTACAGAAGCGGGCACTGCATATGTGCGGACTGCCTGGCCTGGGACCATCCCGATGCCGAACGCTACACCTTCACCTGGGAAGGCATAGGCCAGCCCTACGTTTCGCTCACCGACAGGCACATAAAATTCGCCAACAAACTTGCCGGTATGCTCAGGGAACGCTATCCCGAAGAGGATTATTACGTCGGCATGACGGCGTACGGGAACTGGCGATCGCCGCCCATGGGGGTGGAAGCTGCTGAGAACATCGTTATTCGCGCTGTTTTTAACTTCCACAACCGCAGGCCCGAATTAAGCGATCCGCACAGGGAATTGTTTCGCGGGTGGGCCGAGGCCGCGCCAACACTCATATGGAAGCCCAACCTTGGGCCCGCCGAGCCGCGTGCGGCGTATCCAAAGGTCTCGACCAGGTCGGCTATAGACAATATGCGTTTCGCTGCGGAGCATAACGCCGTGGGTATTGTGTTTGATAAGCTATGGTATAACTGGGCGACGAATGGGCTGAATTATTACATCCTTGCCCGGATGGCATGGAACCCTTACGCTGACGGGGAGGCTCTGCTTGACGATTACTATCAGCGCGGTTTCGGAAAGGCCGCCGACGATATAGAGGCCTATTGGACGCTCATGGAACAGGGCAATGACCGGATTGTTAAGGGCGGTGAAAGCTGGTGGAAGGTCTATGATGAAAAGTTTTGCGCCGAAGCCCGCGACCACCTCGAAAGTGCGTTTGACGCGTTGGAGGGTGAACCGGAAAAGTATCGCAAGCGCGTGGAATTCCTGGAAGTCGGTCTGGATTATACCCAGGGACTCGCGCAGACGATCCCTTTGATGCAGCGCGCTGAAGCGGATGAAACCGCGGAAGAGGAGGCGCTTCGTATCTGGCTGGACCGTCTCAAGCCGCTTGTCAATCATAGCGAATACACTCACGCATTCCGCAGGATCAAATTTCCTTCCCCGCGTCCCGGAAGGTTGGATGAACTCTGGTGACAGGTATTTCGTGCTGCATACGATATCTATAGTTTGTTGAAAAAGTGTCGGGAGTTAACAGCCCAATCAAGAGTCATTCACCGCCGAGTGCTTAGTCGTAAGTCTTCAGTGAACCACGTTGTTCCCCCACCGTGCCCTGTGCCGGTGGGACG